>JAFAHL010000486.1 GCA_019237215.1 Hyphomicrobiales bacterium
ACCACGCCCTCGACGCCCGCTTCGAGCGCGTAGATGCAGGTCTCGACCTTGGGAATCATGCCGCCCGAGATGGTGCCGTCGGCGATCAGCGCGCGCGCGTCGTCGGGAGAGAGCTGCTTGATGAGCTTGTTGGACTTGTCGAGCACGCCGGGCACGTCGGTGAGCAGAAGCAGCCGCTTGGCCTTGAGCGCCCCGGCGATGGCGCCGGCAAAGGTGTCGGCGTTGACGTTGTAAGTTCCGCCCTGGGTGGAGGCGGCGAGCGGGGCCAGCACCGGAATGAGATCGCGGCCGAGGATCTGAGTAAGCACGGTCGTGTCGATCTTTTCGGGCTCGCCGACGAAGCCGAGGTCGACGATTTTCTCGATATTGGAGCCGGGATCGAACACGGTGCGGTTCACCTTGCGCGCGAGCACCATGTTGCCGTCCTTGCCGGTCAGTCCCACCGCCTTGCCGCCGGCCTCGTTGATGAAGCCGACGATTTGGCTGTTGATCGATCCCGCGAGCACCATTTCGACGATCTCGATCGTCGCCGCGTCGGTGATGCGCAGGCCGCCGGCGAATTCCGACTTGATGCCGAGCCGCTTGAGCATATCGCCGATCTGCGGGCCGCCGCCGTGCACGACCACCGGATTGATGGCGGTCTGCTCCATCAGCACGATGTCGCGGGCGAAGCTCTTCGCCATCTCCTCCTCGCCCATGGCATGGCCGCCGTATTTCACGACGACGATTTCCTCGTCGTAGCGCTGCATGTGCGGCAGCGCTTCGGAGAGGACGCGGGCGATATCGTGGGGCGAGATGGTCATCGAGGAATTTCCCGGCTGCGGCGGTGGCGCCGCGGGCGGCAACATCGCCGCGCCTTTTAGCGAGCCGCCGGCCCGGCCGAAAGAGGGTTGCGCCGCTGACACCGGTGGCCCGTGTTTTTGTACTCGTCATGCCCGGGCTTGACCCGGGCATCCATCGAAAAAGCATTTCTTCGAAGAGGATGGATTGCCGGGTCAAGCCCGGCAATGACGGCGGTTCTCAGTGCCACATGCCCCTGAATCGGAAAAAGCCAGGCTAACCCCCGCCGCGCTCCCTGACGAGCCGTGCGATGGCGCAGCGCAACTCGGGTATGCCGGCGCCGGTGCGCGCGGAGGTCACCAGCACCTCCGGAAAAGCCGCGGGATGCTCGGCGAGCGCCGCTTGGGTCGCGGCGACGCGCGCCGCAAGCTCGGCATTCTTGGCCGCGTCGGCTTTGGTCAGCACGATCTGGTAGTTGACCGCGGCCTTGTCCAGGCTCGCGAGCACGTCGGCGTCGATCGGCTTGAGGCCGTGGCGGGCGTCGAGGAGGAGATAGGCGCGCGCGAGATTGGCGCGTCCCTGGAGGAAGGCATGGATCAGCGCGGTCCAGGCCTTGACCTTCGCCTTCGACGTGGCCGCATAGCCGTAGCCCGGCATGTCGACCAGCGTGAGCTGCGAGGGTCCGGTGAAAAAGATCAGCTCCTGCGTGCGGCCCGGGGTATGCGAGGTGCGCGCCAGCGCCCTCCGGCCGGTAAGCGCATTGATGAGGCTTGATTTACCGACATTGGAGCGCCCGGCAACGGCGATCTCGACGCCGCGCATGCGCGGCAGCGCCGCGGCCGAGCCGGCGGCGGCGGCGAACTGCCAGTCGCCCGCGAACAGCTTGCGGCCGGCTTCCATCTCGGCGCGGGTGAAAGGGGAGGCGGTAGCCAGCGACGGCGCCTCCGAGCCGCTCATGACGAGGAGCCGCTTACGCCGGCGTCACTTTTTTTTTTGGTGAAGAGATTTTTCAGGGACTCCCACGTTCGCTTGAGATTATCGAACAGCTCGATCTTGGCCCCATGCCTGTGCATGATCACGCTCTGCTGGGTCACCGAGAGCGTATTGTTCCAGGCCCAGTAGATCACCAGTCCGGCCGGGAAGTTCGCCAGCATGAAGGTGAAGATGATCGGCATGTAGTTGAAGATCATCGCCTGCGTCGGATCCGGCGGCGGCGGATTGAGCTTCATCTGGAACCACATGGTCACGCCCATGATCAGCGGCCAGGCGCCGAGCATGAGGAAGGTGCCGATCAGCGGAACGTGCGAGGGATCCCAGGGAATGAGACCGAATAGGTTGAAGACCGTGGTCGGATCGGGCGCGGCCAGGTCCTTGATCCAGCCGAAGAACGGCGCGTGCCGCATCTCGATGGTGATGAACAGCACCTTGTAGAGCGCGAAGAACACCGGGATCTGGATGACGATCGGCAGGCAGCCGGCGATCGGGTTGATCTTCTCCTTCTTGTAAAGCTCCATCATCGCCTGCTGCTGCTTCATCTTGTCGTCGGCGAAGCGCTCGCGGATCGCCATCATTTCCGGCTGTACCGCCTTCATCTTCGCCATCGAGGCGTAGGATTTGTTGGCGAGCGGGAAGAAGAAGATCTTGATGATGACGGTCACGATCAGAATCGCGACGCCGAAATTTCCGACGTGGCGATAGATCCAGTCCATCGCCAGGAACAGCGGCTTGGTGATGAAGTAGAACCAGCCCCAGTCGATCAACAGCTCGAAGCGGTTGAGCTTGAGCTGCTTGTCGTAGTTGTCGACGACCTCGACCTCCTTGGCGCCCGCGAACAGACGCCCGTTGACGGCGGCGGCGCCGCCCGGCGCGATCGTCTGCGCCGGGCCGAGGTAGTCGCTTTGGTAGGTCTTGATGTTGTTGCCGATCGTGCTCGTCGAAAACTTCGCCGCGACTTGGGCGTCGGTGTCGGGCAAAAGCGTCGCGGCCCAATATTTGTCGGTTATGCCGAGCCAGACATCGGTGGCGCTGAAGAAAACATCCTTCTTCTTCTCGATGTCCGCGTAGGTCTCCTCCTGCAGGCCCTTGTCGCCGAATACCCCGATCAGCCCCTCGTGCAGGATGTAGTAGCCGAGCGTCTGCGGGGTTCCATGGCGCGAGATCAGCCCGTAGGGATAGAGCGTGACCGGCGCGTCGCTGTTGTTGATGACCTCGTCCTTGAGGGTGAAGAGATACTTGTCGTCGACCGCAATGGTGCGGCGGAATTGGAGCCCCTCGCCGTTGTCGTAGACGAGCGTCACCGGGTGGCCGACCGAGAGCGCGCCCGCGCCCTGCTGCTGCCACAGCGTATCCGCAGTCGGCAGTTTCACCGTCGCGCCGCTTGGCGCCGACCAGCCGAATTCGGCATAGAACGGGTGCGGGCTGCCCGAGGGCGCGAGCAGCACGATCGGAGGTGAATTCGGGTCGACGGTCTCGCGGTACTTGACCAGCGAGAGATCGTCGATGCGTGCGCCCTTGAGCGAGATCGAGCCGGAGAGGCTCGGCGTGTCGATGTGCACGCGCGGAGAAGCCGCGAGCGCGGCGTCCCGCGTCATGGTCTGGGCCGGCACGTTGCCGGCTTGGCTCGGCGCCTGCGGCGCCGTTCCTGGCGCTGGCGGGGTCTGCGGCAGCGTGCCGGGAGTCTGCTGGGGAAGGGCGGGCGGTGGCTGCGAACGCTCTTGCGCCTGCTGCTGCTGGACCTGCTTTTGCTTCTCCATGTGCGGCATGCCGTAGAACACCTGCCACACGATCAGCACGAGCGCGGAGAGCACGATGGCAAGAATTGTGTTCTTTTGGTCGCTCATTTGGGAACTCGCAGCCGCCGCACCGCGCGCTTGAAATCCTCGGTCATTTGCGCGAACGGCAGCGACAAGGCGGCGCGCCGTCCGACCAGCACATAGTCATGGCCGCCAGAAAGACCAGTCG
>JAFAHL010000093.1 GCA_019237215.1 Hyphomicrobiales bacterium
CAGAAGGTGCGCCGTGGTTTCGTCGCAGAACGTTATGCGCCTTTGATCACCGCGCTCTACAACGGCTCGCGCGAGGCCGACATTTCCACCGAGGTAACGTTCGAGGACGGTCGCAAGGGCATGCTCTCCGCTCGCGTCAAAATCCGCGACGTGCAGACGGTGCCGGTGCCTGCGATGGAGAAAGCGGCATGACCAGCATGAACGTGCCGCGATCGCAATGCGCTCTTTCTCCCCATGGGAAAGGCAGCAAGGCGAGCCGGCGGCGCGAGGGGCGTCATCGCACGCGCGGAGTGGGGACATGAGGGCGCCGAGCGAGCACGATATCGCCGCTGGCAACGTGCTGCTCGCGATCGAGGACGTGTCGCTCGCCTTCGGCGGCGTCAAGGCGGTGGCCGGCGTCTCGTTCGATATCCGTAAAGGCGAGATCCGCGCCATTATCGGTCCGAACGGGGCGGGCAAGACCTCGCTGCTCAACATCATCAACGGCTTCTATCAGCCGCAGCAGGGCCGCATCACCTTCAAGGGCAGGCCGCGCGCGGCGATGCGGCCCTACGAGGCGGCGCTGGGCGGTATCGCGCGCACGTTTCAGAACGTTGCGCTGTTCAAGGGCATGACCGCGCTCGACAACATCATGGCGGGGCGCACGCTGAGGATGCGCCGCGGGCTCTTCTGGCAGCTGTTGCGGATCGGACCGGCGCTGGCGGAAGAGATCGAGCAGCGCCGCCGTGTCGAGGAGATCATCGACTTTCTCAAGATCCAGCACATCCGCAAGATCCAGGTCGGGAAGCTGCCTTACGGTCTGCAGAAGCGGGTCGAACTCGGCCGCGCGCTTGCCATGGAGCCCGACCTGCTCTTGCTCGACGAGCCGATGGCGGGGATGAATCTCGAGGAGAAGGAGGACATGTCCCGCTTCGTCCTCGACGTCAACGCGCATTACGGCACCACCATCGCGTTGATCGAGCACGACATGGGCGTGGTGATGGATCTGTCCGATCGCGTCCTCGTGCTCGATCACGGCGTCAAGATCGCCGACGGCACGCCGGCGGAGGTCCAGGCCGATCAGGCCGTGATCGACGCCTATCTCGGCCTGAGCCACTGAGGGCGCGCGATGCTGGGTCCGGTTCTCGAAACGCTGATCGGGGGCCTCATGACCGGGGTGCTTTACTCGCTGGTCGCGCTCGGATTCGTGCTGATCTTCAAGGCTTCCGGCGTGTTCAACTTCGCGCAAGGCGCGATGGTGCTGTTCGCAGCGCTGTCGTTTGCGCGGCTTTCCGAGTTCATGCCGCTCGTCCTCGCGTTCGCGTTCGCCGTGCTCATCATGATTGCGCTCGCCTATGCGATCGAATTCCTGGTGCTGCGCCACCTGGTCAATCAGGAGGGCATCATCCTGTTCATGGCCACGCTCGGGATCGCCTACTTTCTCGAAGGCTTCGGACAGAGCATCTGGGGCAGCGACATCTACAAGATCGGGCTGGGGCTACCGACGGATCCGATCTTTATTTTGGAGTCGGTCTTTCTCGGCGGGCTGTTGATCGACCCGGCCGAGCTCATCGCCGCGATCATCTGCGCGGTGTTGGTGCTCGTGCTGGCGATATTCTTTCAGGTGACGCGGGTCGGCCGGGCGTTGCGCGCGGTCGCCGACGATCACCAGGCCGCGCAATCGGTCGGCATCCCGCTCAACCAGATCTGGTTGATGGTGTGGGCGGTGTCGGGGCTCGTCGCGTTGGTAGCCGGCATGATGTGGGGCGCCAAGCTCGGCGTGCAATTTTCCCTTTCGCTCATCGCGCTCAAGGCGCTGCCGGTGCTCATCCTCGGCGGCTTTACCTCGATCCCGGGCGCGATCGTCGGCGGGCTGATCGTCGGCGCCGGCGAAAAGCTCGCCGAGGTGCTAGTTGCCCCCGTCCTGATCCGCACCTTCGATCTCGCCGGCGGCGGCATCGAGAATTGGTTCGCTTACGTGCTCGCGCTGGTGTTCCTGCTCTTCCGTCCGCAGGGCTTGTTCGGCGAGCGCATCATCGAGCGAGTGTGAGGCTCCGTGTTCTATCGCGAAGTCGGCCAGTTCAAGACCTCCTACGACGCCGACGGGGCGATCTTTCCAATCGCGCAGGATCGCTGGTCCGTCATCGTCCTGGTCGCGTTCGCGTCTCTCGCAGTGCCGCTGTTCGCCGGACAATATCTTTATACCGAGGTGCTGATCCCGGTGCTCATCCTCTCGATCGCCGCGATCGGGCTCAACATCCTCACCGGCTATTGCGGGCAGCTCTCGCTCGGCTCCGGCGGCTTCATGGCGGTCGGGGCCTACGCCGCCTACAACCTCGCGCTGCGGCTGCCGGACACCAACATCATCCTGGTCTTCCTGTTCGCCGGCGTGATGGCGATGCTGGTCGGCTTCTTGTTCGGGCTGCCCTCGCTGCGCATCAAGGGATTTTATCTCGCGGTCGCGACGCTGGCCTCCCAGTTCTTCCTCGAGTGGGCCTTCGCGCGCATCAAATGGTTCACCAATTACGCGCCATCCGGTTCGGTCGCCGTCGGCCGGATCGAGCTGTTCGGCGTGCCGATCGACACGCCGGGGAAGACCTACATCTTCGTGCTTGCGATTACGGTCGTGCTCACCCTCGCCGCCAAAAATCTGGTGCGCGGCCGCATCGGGCGCATGTGGATGGCAATTCGCGACATGGATATCGCGGCCGAGATCATCGGCATCAGGCCGCTGCATGCCAAGCTCTCGGCCTTCGCGGTATCCTCCTTCTATATCGGGGTTGCGG
This sequence comes from Hyphomicrobiales bacterium, assembly GCA_019237215.1. GTDB lineage: Bacteria > Pseudomonadota > Alphaproteobacteria > Rhizobiales > Xanthobacteraceae > VAZQ01. Next base: position 2,766 of record JAFAHL010000093.1, read on the forward strand.
GCGCGCTGTGGGCGTTCCTGCGGCTCGGTTCGTGGGAGCCGCTGGCGTTCGACGTCAACCGCTCGTTCCAGGTGCTGTTCATGATCATCATCGGCGGGCTCGGCACCCTGCTGGGATCGTTTCTCGGCGCCGCCTTCATCGTGTTAGTTCCGATTTTTCTCAACCAGCTGCCGTCGTGGCTCGGGATTGCGATGTCGACGGCCATGATCTCGCACATCGAGTTCATGTTGTTCGGGGCTCTGATCGTGCTGTTCTTGATTGCCGAGCCGCACGGGCTTGCACGGCTGTGGGCGATCGGCAAGGAAAAGCTTCGGCTATGGCCGTTCCCGTATTGAGACCGCGACAATTCGCGGGCACACTCGGGCCTAGAAGCGGGGTAGAACCCCGGCAATGGCCGGCCGCCACAACGGGCGGGTCAGGCGCGTCGATGGAGGAATGCCGATGACTGGCAAGACGATGAGTGGAATACGTGTGGGGATCGCGCTCGCAGGTGCCGTGGCGATGGCCGCGCCGGCGCTGGCGCAGAACGAACAGTTCATCCCCAACCTGGTGTACCGAACCGGCGCCTACGCCCCGAACGGCGTTCCGTTCGCCAATGGCATCGCCGACTACTACAGGCTCATCAACGAACGCGATGGCGGCATCAACGGCGTCAAGATCGCATTCGAGGAATGCGATACCGGCTATGCCACCGACCGCGGCGTGGAGTGCTACGAGCGCCTCAAGGGCAAGGGTCCGACCGGCGCCGCCTACGTCATCCCGCTCTCGACCGGCATCACGTTCGCGCTCACGGAGAAGACGACGGCCGACAAGATTCCGATCATCTCCATGGGCTACGGACGCTCGGAGTCGCGCGACGGCTCGGTGTTTCAGTGGAACTTCCCGTTGCTCGGCACCTATTGGACGGCGGCCGACATCATCCTGCAGCACATCGCCAAGAAGGAAGGCGGGTTCGACAAGCTCAAGGGCAAGAAGATCGCGCTGGTCTATCACGACTCGCCCTACGGCAAGGAGCCGATCGCCCTCCTGCAGAAGCGCGCGCAGATGCATGGATTCGAGACCCTGCTCCTCCCGGTGACCCATCCCGGCGTCGAGCAGAAGGCGACCTGGCTGCAGATCCGTCAGAACCGTCCCGACTACGTGCTGCTGTGGGGCTGGGGCGTGATGAATTCGACCGCCATCAAGGAGGCGGTCGCCGTCGGCTATCCGCGCGAGAAGATGTACGGCGTGTGGTGGTCGGGCGCCGAGCCGGACGTGCGGCCGGCCGAAGACGGCGCCAAGGGATACAACTCGGTCACCCTGCAGCACACCTCCGGTCGCTTCAAGGTCCACGACGATCTCAAGAAGTACGTCTACGACAAGGGCCTGGGCGCGGCGAAATGGGAGGAGACGGGCGAGATCCTCTACGTGCGCGGATTGATCAACGCCATGCTCGGCGTCGAGGCGATCCGCACCGCGCAGGAACGGTTTGGCAAGAAGCCGCTCACCGGCGAGCAGGTGCGCTGGGGTCTCGAGAACCTCGACCTCACCGCCGACCGCCTCAAGCAGCTCGGCTTCGAGGGCGAGGTGCGGCCGGTCAAGCTGTCCTGCGCCGATCACGAAGGCGCGCGCGTCGGACGCATCCAGACCTGGGACGGCAAGGACTGGAAGATCACGTCCGACTGGTACACCAGCGACGACAGCGTGATCGCGCCCATGGTGAAGGACGCGGCGGCAAAGTACGCGGCTGAAAAGAAGCTCACGCCCGGGTGTCTCGTGACCAACTGATGTCGGTCCATCCCGATCGCAATTTGAAGGAGGCGGCGCCAGCGCCGCCTCCTTTGGGCGCGGGCACGGCCGGCGATCGCATCGCTGCGGCGCCAAGCGCTGCGCCCATCCTCGCGGTCAACAATATCGAAGTGGTCTACGATCACGTCATCCTCGTGCTCAAGGGGGTGTCGCTCAAGGTTGCCAAGGGCGAGATCGTGGCGTTGTTGGGCGCGAACGGCGCCGGCAAATCGACCACGCTCAAGGCGATCTCCAATCTTTTGGCCGCCGAGCGCGGCGAAGTGACCAAAGGCTCCATCGTCTTCGACGGCGAAGAGGTGCATGCGCGCTCGCCCAACGAGCTGGTGCGACGCGGATGCATCCAGGTGATGGAGGGCCGCCATTGCTTCGCGCACCTCTCGGTGGAGGAGAACCTTTTCACCGGCGCGTTCACGCGCCGCGACGGCAGCGCGGCCATCCGGCGCGACCTCGACCTCGTCTATTCCTATTTTCCGCGGCTCAAGGAGCGGCGCAGCTCCACCGCCGGATACATCTCCGGCGGCGAACAGCAGATGTGCGCGATTGGACGCGCGCTGATGTCGCGCCCGAAGACGATCCTGCTGGACGAACCTTCGATGGGGCTCGCGCCGCAGCTCGTCGAGGAGATTTTCGAGATCGTCGGCGATCTCAACGCCAAGGAGGCGGTGTCGTTCCTGCTCGCGGAGCAGAATACCCGCATGGCGCTGAAGTACGCGCGTTACGGCTATGTGTTGGAGAACGGCCGCGTGGTGCTCGACGGCGAGGCCAAGGCGCTGGGCGAGAACGAGGACGTCAAGGAGTTCTATCTGGGCGTGTCCGAGGGCCGGCGCAAATCGTTCCGCGAGGGCAAGCATTACCGGCGGCGCAAGCGCTGGTTGGCGTAGCCTTGTGGTTCTGAGATTTGGTCGATGCCAGACCGCGTGCGACCTCATGGGCGATCGCCATTACGATTCCCTCGAGATCCGCGATCCCGATGATCGCGAGCGCGATTTCTTCGGCCAGCTGCCCGACCTCATCGCGGTGGCCTTGAGCGCGCCGGGATGGGCAACGCAGCTCGCCGGCCTCGATCCCAATGCCGTGACCTCGCGAGCGGCGCTCGCCAAGCTGCCGGTGCTGCGCAAATCCGAACTTGCGATGCGCCAGAAGGAGCGCCCGCCGTTCGGCGGCTTCAACGTCGCGGCGACGGCCCGCCTGCGGCGGCTGTTGATGTCGCCGGGACCAATCTTCGAGCCGCAGGGCGCGGGCGAAGATTTTTGGGGCGTGGCGCGCGCGCTCTTCGCCGCGGGCTTCGGCGCGAGCGATGTCGTGCACAATTCGTTTTCCTATCATCTCAGCCCGGGCGGCTTCATGATGGAAACGGGCGCGCATGCGCTCGGTTGCGCGGTCATCCCTGCTGGCACCGGCAATACCGAGCAGCAGATCGAGGCGATCGCGCATTTCAAGCCCAGCGGCTATCTCGGCACGCCGGACTATTTGAAAATTCTGCTCGATGCCGCGGCAAAGGCGGGGATGGACGCCTCCTCGCTGCGGCGGGCGCTGGTCTCCGGCGCGGCGTTGCCGCTCTCGCTGCGCCAGGAATTGGCCGCGCGCGGCGTCGACGTATGCCAATGCTACGCGACCGCCGATGTGGGCGTCATCGCCTACGAGAGCGAAGCGCGTGAAGGAATGATCGTCAATGAAACCCTGCTGGTCGAAATCGTCCGGCCCGGTACTGGCGATCCGGTCGCCGCGGGCGAAGTGGGCGAGGTCGTCGTCACCTGCTTCAACCCGGACTATCCGATGATCCGGCTCGCGACCGGCGACCTCTCGGCGGTAATGCCGGGCCGCTCGCGTTGCGGTCGCACCAATATGCGGCTCGCGGGGTGGATGGGTCGCGCTGATCAGGCCGCCAAGGTCAAGGGCATGTTCGTGCGTCCCGCTCAGGTGGCACAGCTCGGCGCGCATCATCCCGAGCTCGGCCGGTTGCGACTCGTGGTCGCGCGCGCAGGCGAACAGGACGTGATGACCTTGATGGCCGAATGCGCGGCGCCGTCGGCGTCTTTGCAGCAGGCGGTGGTCGCGACCTTGCGGGCGGTCACCAAGCTCGGCGGCGAGGTGAAGCTCGTCGCTCCGGGCAGCCTGCCGAACGACGGCAAAGTGATCGCCGACGAGCGGCCGGTGGGGTAGCGTATGGCATCGGTGGCGGATCGCTCGATCGCACCAGCAGTTATTCCTCACTTCATCACGATGCGGCCATCGGCGTTGGTGCGCACGGTGCCGAGCGCTTTGATATAGGCTATCACCGCATTGGCGACGAGCGGCGCATCGAGCGCTGACACCAGCGGCTTGGCGTCACGGAATCCGGTATAGCCGTCGCCGCCGCGCGCCATGAAATCATTGGTCGCAAGGCGATAGATCTTGCGCTCATCGAGTGGCGCGTCGCCGACTTTGATCGAGACGATACGGTCTCCGGCGGGGCGGTTCGTGTCGACCTCGATGGTCAGGCCCGAGACCTGGGGGAAACGCCCGCCGGGATTGGGCAATTGCGAAAGTCCGTTCTCGAGGGCGCGGCGCAAATCGGCGCCGGCGATCTCGATGGTGAGGATGCGGTTGTCGAACGGCAATTCGGTGAGCACATCGCGCGCGGTCAGCGCCGTGCCCGGCGGATAGACCTTGCCGCCCCTGATGCCGCCGCCATTCGTCACCGCCGCATCGGCGTGGGTGGACGCGCGCATCGCGTCGGCCACGAGGTTGCCGATCGCGGCTTCGCGCGCGCGCACGGTGGCGGTGCGGCTGTCGAGCGCTACGGCGGTGGTGCCCAGCGCGTCATCGAGCTCCTTGCTGAGCTCTCCCTCGTATCTCGCAACGACTGCCGCTACCTCGGGATCGGGCGTCACCGTCGCCGTATCGATGATGCGAAACTGCGGCCACCAGGTCACGCTGCGGCGGCCGCTCTCCTCCTTGACGTTGATGGCGACGTCGATTGCGGTGACGTAGTGGGCGTCGTGGCTCGATTCCGCCATCGCGTTGCGGCCGTCGAATTCGATGAAGAGATCGTGATCGTGACCGCTGAGCACGAGATCGACCGCGCGTGTCTCGAAAATCGCGTAGTCCTGTTGGCGGCTGGCATGGACCACCGCCACGACGAAATCAGCCCCTTCACGTCGCAGCGCCTCGGCTGCATCCTTCGTGGTCGCGACCGTCGGTAGGAATTTCAGATCTTCGGGGCTCGAGGTGCGAGCGGTGTCGTCGTAGGTCGCGCCAGTCAGCCCGATGCGCACGCCCTCGATGGTCGTGATGGAGCGGTCCTTGAAGTTCGGCAGCGGCCGGCCATCGGCGCCGCGCAGGTTGGCGGCGTAGAGCGGGAATGCGGCCTCTGCCATGCGCTGGAGGAAGGTCGCCTTGCCGAAATCGAACTCGTGGTTGCCCGGCACGAAAATGTCGGGTGCGATCAGATTGGTCAGGGTGAGAATGCGCTCACCGCGGTCGAGGCCCGACATCAGCGACGGCGACAGCGTATCGCCGGCATGGGCAACGATCACGTTGGTGCCCCGGGCGCGCTCGGCCTTGACCACGGCGGCGAGGCGCGCAAACCCGCCGCGGCGCTCCCCGTCAGGCAGCATTTGATCCGCCATCAAATAGATGTCATTGACCAAGATGAAGGTGATGCGTGCGGTCTCCGCGCAGGCCGAGGAGGCGCAGAGGATCGCGATCAGCAGGATGCCGGCAGCGAAACGGCGAGTGGCGGACATGGCGCGCAAGCAGGGTTCCGATGCGATGCGGTGGGGCTGCGTGCTTAGCACGCATGCACCGGCCGCCGCTATCGCGTATGCTCCGTGGCGATGAACGAAGTCCTACCCGCCGCGCCGGCGCCCACCGCGTCCGACCCTCCGACCTCCGCGGCCGCCAAGATCGGCGTGCTGCTGGTCAATCTCGGCACCCCGGAGGCCGCCGATGCTGCCGCGGTGCGCCGCTATCTCAAGGAATTTCTCACCGATCCGCGCGTGATCGAGGATCAGGGGGCGCTGTGGCAGCTCGTTCTCAACGGCGTCATCCTGCCCATCCGGCCGCGGCGCAAGGCGCGCGACTACGCCAAGATCTGGAACCGCGAAAAGAACGAATCCCCACTCAAGACCATCACCCGCTTGCAGGCCGAAAAGCTCGCCCGCGCGCTCGAGCCGCTGGGCGCCCACCTCGTGGTCCACTGGGCGATGCGCTACGGCCACCCTTCGATCGCATCAAAACTCGGAGCTCTCCTTGCGCAAGGCTGCGAGCGCATCCTGGTCATGCCGCTCTATCCGCAGTACTGCGCGGCAACGACCGCGACCGTATGCGACGAGGTCTTTCGCGTGCTTTCGCGCCTACGTCATCAGCCGGCGGTGCGCATTGCGCCGCCCTATTACAACGACACGGTCTATATCGAGGCGCTGGGATCCTCGACCGGCGCCGAGCTCTCACAGCTCAGCTTCAAGCCCGAGGTCGTCCTCGCCTCGTTCCACGGCGTGCCGAAGGCCTATGTGGACAACGGCGATCCCTACTTTGCCCATTGCGTCGAAACCGTCCGCCTTCTGCGCGAGCGGCTCAATCTCGAGCAGTCGAAATTAACGATGACGTTTCAATCCCGGTTCGGCCGCGGCAAATGGCTCGAGCCCGCGACCAATCTCACCCTCAAGCAGCTCGCCAAAGGCGGGGTGAAGAATATCGCGGTGATCACGCCGGGTTTTTCGGCCGATTGCCTCGAAACGCTGGAGGAGATCGCAATCGAGGGTGAGCGTATCTTCAAAAAGTACGGGGGTGAGAATTTCGCGGCGATACCCTGCCTCAACGACAGCGCGCCCGGCATGCTGGTGATTTGGCAGATGGCGCTGCGGGAGCTCAAGGGCTGGGTATAGCCGCCGGTTTGGGGACTTGCCGCGACGACCTGACGCCGACGAGGATTGGCGCTTACGCGACCCCAGCGCGCAGGAGGTCGTGGAAATGCACGACGCCGACCGGCTTGCCGCCATCCACCACGATGAGTTGCGTCTTCTTCATCGAGTTGAGCAGCTCGAGCGCTTCGCTGACAAGCTGGTCGGGCCGCACGGTCTTGGGCTCCGCCGTCATCACCTCCTCGACTTTGAGGTCGAGCAGGTTGGCGCTCATGTGCCGGCGCAGGTCACCGTCGGTGATGATGCCCACGAGATGGCCGCGTCGGTCGGTGATGCCGACGCAGCCGAAGGTCTTGGCCGTCATCTCGGCGATCGCTTCCGACATGCGGGTGCCGACCGTGGCGAGCGGGATCTCGCTGCCGGTATGCATGATGTCGCGCACGAACTTGAGCATCGCGCCGAGCCGCCCGCCCGGGTGGAACCTGCTGAAGTCGACCGCGGTAAAGCCGCGGCTCTCCAGCAGCGCGACGGCGAGCGCGTCGCCGAGGGCGGCCTGCATCAGCGTCGAGGTGGTGGGAGCGAGGTTGTGCGGGCAGGCCTCGCGCGCCTGCGGCACCGCCAGCACGACGTCGGCCGCTCGGCCGAGCGTGCTGTCGCTGACCGCGGTGACGGCGATGAGCCCGATACGGAAGCGGCGCGAGTAGTCGATCAGGTCCTTGAGCTCGACCGTCTCTCCCGACCACGACAGCGCCATGATGACGTCATCGGGCGTAATCATGCCGAGATCGCCATGACTGGCTTCGCTGGGGTGCACGAAGAAGGCGGGCGTGCCGGTGGAGGCGAAGGTTGCCGCGATTTTCCGCCCGACATGCCCGGATTTGCCCATGCCGGTCACGATCAGCCGGCCGCGTGCGCCGGAGATCAAATCGACCGCGGCAATGAAGGCACGGCCGAGGCCGTCATGAATCGCGGCCGAAAGCGTGTTGATGCCGGTTGCCTCGACCTCGAGCGTTCGCACCGCCGAAGCGATGAGCTCGCCGGTGCGGGCGCTCGTTCCTCGTTGCGTGCTCAGCGGCTTGGGCATGATGGTCGGATAGCACGGAAGCCGGCCGCAGGCGACCCGCGGCCCGGCCGAGGGGTCTTTACCATATCTGCTTTCGCTTGGTTAACCAAAGCATAACCGTCCAACCGGCTCGGCGGCACGCTAGTGTGGCGGTTCAGAAGTCCGCATCATTCTTGGCAGCTTAGTCCGAAATGCGGACTTCTGAACCAAAGCCACACTAGATCAATAAGTTGCTAGTGTCCTTCGATTCCGAAGTTCGCAAACGAGGCTGCGGCACAATGATGCGAACTTCGGAATCGGGACACTAGCCCTCGCCGAGCAGGCGCCGCAGCTCCGCCCGCATCGCCGGCGCGATGTCGCTGCGCTCGAGCGCATAGGCGATGTTGGCCGTAAGAAAGCCCACCTTCGAGCCGCAATCGAAGCTCCTGCCGTCGAATTCGAGGCCATAGAACGGTTGGGTCTTGGCGAGCTCGATCATCGCATCGGTGAGCTGGATCTCGCCGCCCGCACCGCGCCTCTCGGCGGCAAGAATGTCGAAGACCTCGGGCTGGAGGATATAGCGGCCGGTGATGATGAGGTTCGAGGGCGCGCGCTCGCGCGGAGGCTTCTCGACCATTTGGGTGACCGAGAACAAGTTGCCTCTGCGTTCACCGATGCCGACCACCCCATACATGTGGATGCGTTCGGCCGGCATCTTCTCGACCGCGATGATGTTCGCGCTCTCGCCGAGGCTGCGCGCGGCGTCGATCATCTGCGCCAGGCAGCCGCGGTTGTGCTGTACCAGCACGTCGGGCAGTAGCAGCGCGAACGGCTCGTGGCCCACGAGCTCGCGCGCGCACCACACCGCATGGCCCAGCCCCAAGGGCAATTGCTGCCGCGTGAAGCTCGCCGTTCCCGGCCCCGGCAGGTCGCGCGCCAGCGCCTCAAGGTCGGCGCGCCGCTGGCGCTCCGTGAGCGTGTGTTCGAGCTCGAACTGGCGGTCGAAATGATCTTCGATGACGGCCTTGTTGCGACCGGTGACGAAGATGAAATGTTCGATGCCGGCCTCGCGCGCTTCGTCGACCACATGCTGGATCAATGGCCGATCGACCACCGGCAGCATCTCCTTCGGCATGGCCTTCGTAGCCGGCAAAAACCTGGTGCCTAGCCCGGCGACCGGGAAAACGGCTTTGCGAATGGGTTTCATGAGCTCGTCGGGATTGTAGTCGTAGTCGTGGCCGCGTCCATCTGTCTCGGTATTGCCGAAGTTTGGGCGCGCAATGACCGCTGGAACGCCGGCGGCAAGGCCATTAAGTCCTAGCCGGTGGGGCGCCGGCAAGGGTCCGCTAAACGTCCGGCCACCATTCGAGTCCCCCCGAAACCTGATAGGCAACGACCGAGTCGAGACGAAACGCGATGGCACGATTTGCCCCACCAACGGGTCTCCTCAGCGCGGCAGCTCTGGCCGCCACCGCCTGGGCGGCCCCGGCGCCGGGCCAGGGGTTGGACATCCGCACGCTGTTCAGCGCGCCGGGCGCGAACACCGCTGGCGCGCCCGCGCCGGCGGCGGGGACCCAGGACTGGAGCGGCGAATCCGGCGCCTCCAATCACCCGCTGATGACGGCGCAGGCGATCCGTGCCGCCGCTGCCAATTTCCGCAATTGCCTCGCCGGACTCTGGCCGCAGGCGGAGCGTCGCGGCGTTTCGCGCGCGCTGTTCGAGGCCAACGTTGCGGGCCTCACTCCCGATCTGCGGATCATGGATCTGCTCGATGCCCAGCCCGAATTCACCAAATCGTTCTGGGACTATCTCGACATCCTGGTGAACGAGGATCGCATCCAGAATGGACGAGCGATTCTCGCCCAGCACCGCGCCACCTTCGACGCGGTCGAGAAGGCGTATGGTGTCGATCGCCACTTCATCGCCGCGATCTGGGGCGTTGAATCCAATTACGGCACGCAGATCGGCGAGCGCTCGGTGATCCGTTCGACAGCGACGCTCGCCTGTATCGGCCGCCGCCAAGACTATTTCCGCGAGGAGTTTCTCTCGGCGCTGGAAATTCTCGCGCGCGGCGATGTGAAAGCGGACCATCTCAAGGGCTCGTGGGCCGGCGCTTTCGGCCCGACCCAGTTCATGCCGACCTCGTTCAAACGCTACGCCGTCGACTTCGACGGCGACGGTCGCCGCGACGTCGTCGACTCCATGCCCGACGTGATCGCGTCCACCGCGAACAATCTCAAGAAGGACGGCTGGGTCACCGGCCAGACCTGGGGCTACGAGGTCGTGGTCCCGCAAGGCTTCAATTTCATGCTCGCCGATCGTTCGCGCGTGATGTCGGTGCAGGAATGGGAACGAGTTGGCATCCGCCGCGCCGGCGGCAAGGCCTTCCCGCGCGCCGATGACCGCGCTTATCTGCTGGTGCCGGCGGGGGCGCAGGGGCCGGGCTTCCTGATGCTGCAGAACTTCCGCGTGATCATGAAATACAACCCGGCGGAAGCCTACGCGCTCGCCATCGGCCATCTGGCCGACCGGCTGCGCGGCGGGGAGCCCTTCGTGCAGGCCTGGCCGCGGCAGGAACGCGTGCTCACGCGGGCGGAACGCTACGAGTTGCAGCAGCATCTCGCCGCGCGCGGCTATGATGTGGGCGAGCCCGACGGCCGGCTCGGGGGCAAGACCCGCAACGCGCTGCGGCAGTTCCAGTCGTCCGTGGGTCACGTGCCCGACGGGTTTGCCTCGGCCGCGATCCTGGAGCGGCTGCGCAGCCGCTAAATGCGCGCCCGCAGAGGTTGCAGGGGGCCGACTCGAGCCATCGTCAAGTTGCCATTTTTGCCGTATTAATAGCCAGTTAAGGCTTGCCTGCTCATCGCCCGGGTCGGCGTGGCAGCGGCACAACGGCGGACGGCAGTTGATCATGAGCCCAACCAGCGTGTTTCGAGGATGTGTCGCGGTCGCAGGCGTGAGCCTCGCGCTGTTGCTGCCGGCGCAAGCGCAATTCTGGGGCGATTGGGGCGGCGGCCGTCCGCAGCGCCAGCAGCAATGGAACAACAACTGGTTCGGCGGCGGCTGGAATGACCGGCGCTATTACGACCAGCGGCAGGAACGCGAGGCGCCGGTCGATTATTCGCGCGCCCCGGCATCGTCGCAGAAGAAGCCCGAAGCCACGACCCCGATCGTGGTGATGGGCGACGCCAATGCGGATTGGCTGGCCTACGGGCTCGAAGATGCCTTTTCCGAGAACCCGGACGTTGGCATCGTGCGCAAGCATCGCACCGATTCCGGCCTGATCCGCTACGATCAGCGGCGCGATCTCGAGTGGCCGCAGGTGGCGCGCGAAATCATCGCGGCCGAGAAGCCCAAATTCATCGTCATGATGATCGGAAACAACGACCGTCAGACGATCCGCGAAAAGGCCCCGCTCGCGGCGCCTCGTCCGGCCGCGCCTAAGCCGAATGCGCAGGCGGCGCAGCCGAGCCCGCCTGCAACTCCACCGATTCCGACGCCGCCGCCCGACGCGGAGCAACAGCCGCCCGCCCCCTCCGAGGCCGCCGAACACGCCAATATGACGCCGGAGCAGGCGCGCCAGGCATCCTATGGACCGTGGGAATTCCACTCGGAAAAGTGGGAGCTCGCCTATATCAGGCGCATCGATGCGACCATTGCCGCCCTCAAGAGCGCAGGCGTTCCGGTCATGTGGGTCGGTCTGCCGTCGCAGCGCGGCACCAAGGCGAGCGCCGATTCCTCCTATCTCAACGAGCTCTACCGCAGCCGAGCGGAGAAGGCGGGCATCGTCTATGTCGACATCTGGGACGGTTTCGTCGACGAGGCGGGCCGCTACTCGCCGCAAGGGCCGGATTACGAAGGACAGATTCGCCGCCTGCGCAGCGGCGACGGCGTCTATTACACCAAGTTCGGCGCCCGCAAGCTTGCCGGCTACGTCGAGCGCGAGATCCAACGCAGCATCGCCAACCGGGGCATGCCAGTCGCGCTGCCGATGCCGGTCGATCCCGGCCCCCAGGCGCCGAATGCCAAGCCGGACGGTCCGGCGCAGCGGCCGTTGGCCGGACCAGTGGTGCCGCTGACCGCCATGCAGTCCGGGCCGGAAGAACTCATCGGCAGCGGCCGCGCTGCCCCCGCCGCGGACGCAACCGTCTCGCGCGTGCTCACCAAGGGCGAGACGGTCGCGGCTCCGACCGGACGGGCCGATGATTTCAGCTGGCCGCGCGGCAGCGCGCGCAACGTCCAGCCGTCGGCGGCTGAGCTCGCGGCTGCGCCGCCGGCCGCGCCCGCGCCGGACGCTCCCGATGCGAAACCAACCAAGCCCGCCGCGGGACAACGCACCTCGGATTCCACTGAGGCCACCGCGACATCGGAGCAGAAGCCCGCGCAGCGCCGCCCGCGCCGGCCCAATCCCTCGAATGCGCAGCGTTCCCCCTTCTTCTTCCAGAACTTCTTTCGATAGAACAGGTTCACCGTGACCGCGGCGGCCGCGAGTGGCCGCACCCCAGCGGCCCCGCTCAGCGCGGCAGCGTCGTCGACCCCATCAAGAACTTGTCGACGGCATGCGCCGCTTGGCGGCCCTCGCGGATCGCCCACACCACCAGCGACTGACCGCGCCGCATGTCGCCGGCCGCGAACACTTTCGGATTGGAGCTCTGATAGGCCAGCGTATCGGCCTTCACGTTGCCGCGCTGGTCGAGCGCGAGCCCGAGTTGTTCGATCATGCCTTGGTGCACGGGATGCACGAAGCCCATGGCGAGCAACACCAGATCGGCGTCGATCTCGAACTCGGTGGCGGCAATGGGCTTGATCTTGTCATCCACGCGCGTGCAGTGAAGTTTTTTGACCTCGCCGTTCTCGCCCGAAAACTTGGTGGTCAGCACGGCAAAGTCGCGCTTGACGCCCTCCTCTTGGCTCGATGACGTCCGCAGCTTGAGCGGCCAGTCGGGCCAGGTCAGCAGCTTGTTCTCGCTCAATGGCGGCTGCGGCATAATCTCGAAATTCGTGACCGAGCGCGCGCCTTGGCGGATCGATGTGCCGATGCAGTCGGAGCCGGTGTCGCCGCCGCCGATAACGACCACGTGCTTGCCCCCGGCCAGGATCGGCTCGCCGTCGTCCGCTTCGCCGCTGACGCGCCGGTTCTGTTGCGGCAAAAACTCCATGGCGAAATGGATGCCCCTGAGCTCACGGCCTGGAATCGGCAGATCGCGACTCTCCTCGGCCCCACCGGCGAGCACGAGTGCGTCATAGTCCGAGAGGAGCTTGTCGGCGGGCAGGTTCACGCCCACGTGCGCGTTGTAATGGAAGGTCACGCCTTCCGCCTCCATCTGCGCGACGCGACGCGCGACGATCTGCTTGTCCATCTTGAAATCGGGGATGCCGTAAGTCAGCAATCCGCCGGCTTTCGCGAACTTCTCGAACACATGCACGTCGTGCCCGACGCGCGCCAGCTGCTGCGCGCAGGCAAGTCCCGCCGGACCCGAGCCGACGATGGCCACTTTCTTACCGCTCCTGTCGGCGGCCGGTTCCGGTTTTATCCAGCCTCGCTCGAAGGCGCGGTCGGCAATCGCGCACTCGATGGTCTTGATGGTGACGGGGTTGTCCTCGATGTTGAGCGTGCAGGCGGCCTCACATGGCGCCGGGCAAATGCGGCCGGTAATTTCGGGGAAATTGTTGGTGGAGTGGAGGTTGCGCGCGGCCTCTTCCCAGTTGCCGCGATAGACGAGGTCGTTCCAATCCGGGATCTGATTGTTGACCGGACAGCCGGTGTGGCAATAGGGAATGCCGCAATCCATGCAGCGCGCCGCCTGCTTCCTGGTCTCCGCCTCAGGCAGCGGGCGCACGAACTCGCGCCAATGCTTGATGCGCTCTTCGACCGGCTCGTAGTGGCGGTCCTCGCGCTCGTATTCCAGGAAGCCGGTGATCTTGCCCATTCGTGCTCAGCCGAGGGGAGTCCGCTACTCCGCCGCTTCCACGATCTGCGCACGCTGCAGCTCGGCGAGTGCCCGCCGGTACTCGACCGGCATCACCTTGCGGAACATCGGGCAATATCTCTTCCAGTCCGCAAGGATCCTGTCCGCGACCTTCGAGCCGGTGAAGCGGGCGTGCCGCGTGATCAGGAGGTTGAGGCGCTCCAGGTCATGCTGGGTCATGTCGCCCATCACGTCGACGCGGCCATGCGAGCCGAGATCATGGGTCTGGTGATAGATGCGCGCGCTCGCCTCCTCTTCCTCGGGCAGCGGCTCCAGCTCGACCATGGCGAGATTGCAGCGCGAGGCGAAGGTGCCGTCCTCGTCCAGCACGTAGGCGATGCCGCCGGACATTCCGGCCGCGAAGTTGCGGCCGGTACGGCCGAGCACCACGACGATGCCGCCGGTCATGTATTCGCAGCAATGGTCGCCGGCGCCCTCGATCACGGCGACGGCGCCGGAATTGCGCACGGCGAAGCGTTCGCCGGCGACGCCGCGGAAGTAGCATTCGCCTTCGATCGCGCCGTACAGCACCGTGTTGCCGACGATGATCGATTCCTCCGGCACGATGCCGGCATCGGCGGCCGGACGCGCGATGATGCGGCCGCCCGACAGTCCCTTGCCGACATAGTCGTTGGCGTCGCCTTCGAGCTCGAAGGTCACGCCGCGCGCGAGCCAGGCGCCGAAACTCTGGCCGGCGGTGCCCGTTAACTTCACGTTGATGGTGTCGTCGGGCAGCCCTTCGTGGCCATAACGCTTGGCGATTTCACCCGAGAGCATGGCGCCGACAGCGCGGTCGGTATTCCTGATGGCGGTCGCGATCCGCACCGGCGCGCCGCGCTCGAGCGCGATCTGCGCCTGCGCGATCAGCTTGCGGTCGAGAATGGTGTGGATCTTGTGATCCTGTGCCTCGCAGTTGTAAATCGCCACGCCGGGCGACGCGTCCGGCTTGAAGAACAGCCTGGAGAAGTCGAGCCCCTTGGCTTTCCAGTGCTCGACGACCTGGCGCTTGTCCAGCATCTGCATCTGCCCGATCATTTCGTCGAACGTCCGATAGCCCAATTCGGCCATCAACTCGCGCACCTCCTCGGCGACGTAGAAGAAATAATTGATGACGTGCTCGGGCGTGCCCTTGAAGCGCTTGCGCAGCACCGGGTCCTGGGTCGCCACGCCCACGGGGCAGGTGTTGAGGTGGCATACCCGCATCATGATGCAACCCGCCGCGATCAGCGGGGCGGTCGAGAAGCCGAATTCGTCGGCGCCGAGCAGCGCGCCGATCACGACGTCGCGCCCGGTACGCATGCCGCCGTCGACCTGCACCGAGATGCGTCCGCGCAGCCGGTTGGCGACCAGCGTCTGGTGGGTCTCGGCGAGTCCGATCTCCCACGGCGAACCGGCGTGCTTGATGGAGGTGAGGGGAGAAGCCCCGGTGCCGCCTTCGAACCCGGCGATGGTCACGTGATCGGCGCGCGCCTTGGAGACGCCGGCCGCGACCGTGCCGACGCCGACCTCGGACACGAGCTTCACCGATACCAATCCATCGGGGTTGACGTTCTTGAGGTCGAAGATCAACTGCGCCAGGTCCTCGATCGAATAGATGTCGTGGTGCGGCGGCGGCGAGATCAGGCCGACCCCGGGGGTCGAGTGGCGCACCTTTGCGATGATCTTGTCGACCTTGTGCCCGGGGAGCTGGCCGCCTTCGCCGGGCTTGGCGCCCTGCGCCATCTTGATCTGCATCATGTCGGAGTTGACGAGATATTCCGTCGTCACGCCGAAACGGCCGGAGGCGACCTGCTTGATCGCCGAGCGCATGGAGTCGCCATTGGGCAACGGCTTGAAGCGGTCGGCTTCCTCGCCCCCTTCACCGGTGTTGGATTTGCCGCCGATGCGGTTCATGGCGATGGCGAGCGTGGTATGCGCCTCGCGCGAGATCGAGCCGAACGACATGGCTCCGGTGGAGAAGCGGCGCACGATGCGCTCCGCCGGCTCGACCTCCGCCACGGGCACCGGCTTGCGTCCATCCTCGTGCGCCGATTTGAGCCGGAACAGGCCGCGGATGGTAAGCAGTTGCTCGGACTGCTCGTTACTGACCTTGGCATACATCCGATACTGGTCGGGGAGGTTGCCGCGCACCGCGTGCTGGAGCGCAGAGACGGTCGCAGCGGTCCACGCATGGTCTTCGCCGCGCAGGCGAAACTGATACTCGCCGCCGACGTCGAGGGCATCGCGATAGATCGGCGCGTCGCCGAAGGCGCCGCGGTGCCGCCGCACCGTCTCCTCGGCGATCTGAGTCAATGCCACCCCTTCGATCCGGGTCGCGGTGCCGGTGAAATATTCGGCGACGAAATCGGACTTGAGACCGACGGCATCGAAAATCTGCGCGCCGCAATAGGACTGGTAAGTGGAGATGCCCATCTTGGACATCACCTTGAGAATGCCCTTGTCGATCGACTTGATGTAGCGCTTGACGATCTCCTTCTCGTCGAGCTTTTGCGGCAGATCATTCTTCATCGCCCGCAACGTCTCGAAGGCGAGATAGGGATTGATCGCCTCCGCGCCGTAGCCGGCCAGGCAGCAGAAGTGATGGACTTCGCGCGGCTCGCCCGACTCGACCACGAGCCCGACCGAGGTGCGTAGGCCCTGGCGGATGAGATGGTGATGCACCGCCGCGCAGGCGAGCAGCGACGGCATCGGAATATTCTCGGCCCCCGCGCGGCGATCGGACAGGATGATGATATTGATGCCTTCGCGCACGGCCGCCTCGGCGCGCACGCACAGCGTGTCGAGTGCGTCCTTCAAACCGGCGGCGCCGCATTCGGCCGGCCAAGTGGTGTCGAGGGTGCGCGATTTGAAATGGCCGTCGCCGACCTCGGAGATGGCGCGGATCTTTTCGAGGTCCGCGTCCGTGAGGATGGGCTGGCGCACTTCCAGGCGCTTGAGGTGCGAGGTGCCCTCGAGGTCGAACAGGTTCGGCCGCGGCCCGATGATCGACACCAGGCTCATGACCAGCTCCTCGCGGATCGGATCGATCGGCGGGTTGGTCACCTGCGCGAAGTTCTGCTTGAAATAGGTGAACAGTAGCTTGGGCTTGTCCGACAGCGCCGAGATCGGCGTGTCGTTGCCCATGGAGCCGACCGCCTCTTCGCCTTGAATCGCCATCGGCGACATCAGGATGCGCAAGTCTTCCTGGGTGTAGCCGAAGGCCTGTTGGCGATCGAGCAGCGTGAGATTGGACAATGCCGCTTCGCTCGGCGCGGCGGGCAGATCCTCGAGCACGATCTGAGTGCGCTCGAGCCACTCCTTGTAGGGATGGCTCTTGGCGAGCGTCGCCTTGAGCTCTTCGTCGGGAATGAGGCGACCTTCGTCGAGATCGACCAGCAACATCTTGCCCGGCTGCAGTCGCCACTTCGTGACGATGTCCTTCTCGGGGATGGGCAGGACGCCCATCTCGGAGGCCATGATGATGCGCTCGTCGCGGGTGACGAAATAGCGCGCCGGCCGCAAGCCGTTGCGGTCGAGCGTGGCGCCGATCTGCCGTCCGTTGGTGAAGGCGATCGCCGCCGGGCCGTCCCACGGCTCCATCAGCGCGGCGTTGTATTCGTAGAAGGCGCGCCGCTCCTCGTCCATGAGCGGATTGCCCGCCCAGGCCTCGGGGATCATCATCATCACCGCATGCGCGAGCGGATAGCCGCCCTGCACCAAGAACTCGAGCGCATTGTCGAAGCAGGCGGTGTCGGATTGCCCCTCGTAGGAGATCGGCCACAGCTTGTTGATGTCGTCGCCGAACAGGTCGGAGGATACCGACGCCTGGCGCGCCGCCATCCAATTGACGTTGCCGCGCAGCGTATTGATCTCGCCGTTGTGAGCGATCATGCGGTAGGGATGCGCAAGCGACCACGTCGGGAACGTATTCGTGGAGAAGCGCTGGTGCACGAGTGCGAGCGCGCTCTCGAAATCCTTGTCGTGGAGATCGGGGTAATAGGTGCAGAGCTGATCGGCCAGGAACATGCCCTTGTAAACGACGGTGCGGCAGGAAATGGACACCGGGTAGTAGCCGGAAAGCCTGCGCTCCTTGCGCGTATAGATCGCGTGCGAGATCGACTTGCGCAGAATGTAGAGCCGCCGTTCGAACTGGGTTTCGCTCTTGATCCGCTTACCGCGGCCGATGAACACCTGCAGGTGCACAGGCTCGGTCGGTTTCACCGATTCGCCGAGCGTCGAGTTGTCGGTCGGCACCTCGCGCCAGCCCAAGAGCGTCATGCCCTCGCGCTTGATCATCTGGGAGTAGATGTCGCGGATCACCTGTCGCCAGTCCGGATCGCGCGGCATGAACAGCGCGCCGACCGCATATTCGCCCGGCTTGGGCAAGCTGAAGCCTAGTCGGTTCGCCCTCTTGGCGAAGAACCTGTGCGGGATCTGCACCAGAATGCCGGCGCCGTCGCCGGCGCGCGGATCGGCGCCGACCGCCCCGCGATGTTCGAGATTGCAGAGGATGGCGAGCGCGTCCTCGATCAGCTTGTGCGACCGCCTGCCCTTGATGTCGGCAATAAAGCCGACACCGCAGGAATCCTTGTCGCGCGCGGGATCATAAAGACCCTGCGCCGACGGCAGTCCCGGATCCGCGCTGTCGCCAAAGCCAAGCGCTCGCTCGCTCGGCGCGACCCGGTCACCTCGTCCCTTTGCGCGATGTCGTGGCGCGCCCATCCTCGTCCTCGCCTCTCGCCGGCGCAAACGCCGAGGGAGCGTTTGCTACTTGGCGCATCGCTCGCGTCCGCAGCGCCGATCGGCGTCACGGCCCCAAGGACACCGCTGGTCATTGGCGGCCTTCTCGCTACCGCGCTTCGGCTCCGGCGCGTATGGCCGCTCGTGTCAGGCAGCCCCGCGCTGCCCGATGGCCCCGCTTATCACCGTCCAGTGTGGCCGGGATGACAAGCCTGCCGCGGAGCATCAGGCGGGTCGCCAATTGGGACAGCAATACTGTCCTACTTTACCCTGCCAAATTCTAATCATGAACGCAAGAGTTCGCCTATCGAGAAAATCAACTTTTGCGTTCGAAGTTTCCTCGTCCGTGCCTAAAAATCGATCGGAGCACTTTCGCAACCCGGGCGCGCCTGAACCGAGTTCACCCGGCCACTCCGCGGAGAGGCAGCATGAATTTCGCAAGTGACAACGCGGCCGGGATCGCGCCTCAAATCCTTGCCGCGATTTCGCGCGCGAATTCCGGCGCGGCGCTCGCGTACGGCGGCGATCCCTGGACGCAACGCGTCGAGGCGCGATTCGCCGAAATCTTCGAGCGCGAAGTCGCCGTCTTCCTGGTGCCGACCGGAACCGCGGCGAACGCGCTCGCGCTGGCGCATCTCACCCCGCCTTGGGGCGCCGTGCTCTGCCATGAGGAGGCGCACATCGCAACCGACGAATGTGGCGCGCCCGAATTCTTCGGCGGTGGGATCAAGCTCGTGGGCCTTGCCGGCGAAGCCGGCAAGATCACCGCCGATACGCTGCGGCGCGCGCTCGATGCGGGGCCTTGGGGCGGGCCGCATCACGTCAGCCCGGCGGTGCTGTCGCTGTCGCAAGCGACCGAAGCCGGCACCATCTACCGACCGCAGGAAATCCACGAGCTCGCCGACATCGCGCACGCGCGCGGGCTCGCGCTGCACGTCGACGGCGCGCGCATCGGCAATGCAATCGCGCGCCTAAACGCTTCGCCGGCGCAAGCTACCTGGATGGCGGGCGTCGACGCGCTATCGTTCGGGGCCACCAAGGGCGGCGCGCTTGCCGCTGAGGCCGTGGTGTTCTTCGATCCGGCGCGGGGCGCAAAAATGTCGGAGCGGCGCAAGCGCGGCGGCCACCTCCTGTCCAAGCATCGCTTCCTCGCTGCCCAGATCGAAGCCTATCTCGGCGACGATCTGTGGCTCGCGCTGGCGCGCCACGCCAATGCGATGGCGGATCGGCTTGCGGCAGGACTTGCTGCCGCCAACCTCGTCCCGGTGTGGCCGGTCGAGGCGAACGAGGTGTTCGTGGCGTTGCCGTCGCAGATCGACGCGCGGCTCAAGGCGGCCGGGGCGAGCTATTATCCGTGGACCACCGATGCTCTACCCAACGGCGTTGCGTTGGCGCGCGACGCAACGCTCGTGCGCCTCGTCGCCTCGTTTGCCACCACTGCGGACGAGGTCGATCGTTTTGTGGCGCTCGCGCGTGCTTTTTGATGCCATGCCGACGCCCAAGCTACGCCCAATTCCCGGCTATCGTTGCAGGCATACGCGGACAAGCCATGCGGTCATCGACCGCGGTGCGTTTCGGGCGTGCAGGTAATCCGATCGGGGATCGTGTCTTGAAACAGCGAGTTCTACTTTGCGCGAGCATCGTCGCATTCTCGCTTGCGGCGTTGTCAGCTGGATTGGCGCAACCGGGGCCGCCTCCCTACCCCGGCACCGTCTATCCGGCCTATCCGGGCGAGGGGATGATATTGCCGCCCTACGAGGTCGCCGCGATCGTGCGCTCGACCGGGCTCGAGCCGATCGGTCGCCCGGTCCGTCAGGGACAGGCCTACGCCGTGCGCGCGATCGATGAGGCCGGTGAAGAAGTTCGGGTGATCGTGGATGCCCGCCTCGGGCGCATCGTCAAAGTCATCCCGCTGATGGAACCGCGCTATGCTATGCCGCTCCTGCGGCCGCCGGCATTCGGGCGACCGCCGCGGCCGGTCGCCATGGTTCCGGATGGCGGCATCGAAGGTCCCGAGTTCAACGGTCCCGGCGTCGGTGGATTGGCGGCAGGACGCCCGGCAGGCGCGCCGCACGAGCCCATCGCGCCGGCCGGCCCGCCGTTGCCGCGGCCGCGGCCGAAGGTGGCATCAACGGAGTCACCGCCCGCCACGCCGGTCACCGGCAGCGCGGGGGCACCGCAAGGCGCAGCCAAAGACACCAAAACCAACGAGACTACAGGTACGATCACCCCGCCGGCCAATCCCGCGACGGCGCCCGCGGGGCAGTACGACTACGAGTGAAACCCGCAAAATGAAAGCGCCCCGGAAACCGGGGCGCTCCCTCGGATCAAGCTGAGCTTACGCAGCCTTGACTTCGACCACCTTGGCCCGACCATTGCCGATTGGGATCTGGCGGGGCTTCTTCGCCTCGGGAATCTCACGCACAAGATCAACGTGCAGGAGACCGTTCTCGAGAGCCGCGCCCTTGACCTGGACGTAGTCGGCAAGCTGGAAGACGCGCTCGAACGCGCGGGCCGCGATGCCCTGATAGAGCACCTCGCCGCTGTTCTTCTCGTCCTTCGTCTGTTTCTCGCCTTTGATCGTCAGCGTGTTTTCCTTCGCTTCGATCGAAAGCTCGTCCTCGCCGAAGCCGGCCACCGCCACCGAGATACGATAGGCGTTCTCGCCGGTGCGCTCGATGTTGTAGGGCGGATAGCCCGGAGTGGCCTCGAAGCCGTCGAGCATGGAGAAGAGCCGGTCGAAACCGACGGTCGAACGATAGAGGGGAGCAAGATCGAAAGTTCGCATGGCATAACCTCGTGGTTGAGCGAAATGCGGGTGGTCCGCCCCAGCGGGCCGGACCGGTTTGCTTGCGCAGCCCTAAGGGGCCTGCGCACAGCGCATATGGGGACCGGGTCAGGCCCCCGCAAGAGGCTCAATAGATTGAAAAGTATGAGAGATTTCTTTAAGTTCCGACACGTTGCAAACCGTCCTGTCGCGCTGCTTTGCGGCTCCCGCTCGCATTGAGGGAACCCGCCGCCCTGCTATAAGGCGTGCGCGAGCCTCCCCGCATGAACCTCGTTTCCATCCCTGCCAATCCGGTGCCGGACGCCGCCGTCACGGGGACCATCAAGACCCCCGACGGCGTGTCTTTGCGTTTTGCGCGCTGGGAGCCGCCGCCCGGCCGCAAGGGCACGGTCTGCTTGTTTCAGGGCCGTTCCGAATTCATCGAGAAATATTTCGAGACCGTGCGCGACCTGCGCGCCCGCGGGTTCGCCGTCGCCACCCTCGATTGGCGCGGACAAGGGCTGTCGGACCGGGCGCTGCGCAACCCGCGCAAGGGCTATGTGCGGAATTTTTCTCAATATCAAATCGATCTCGAAACGTTCATCAACGAGGTCGTTCTTCCGGACTGCCCGCCGCCGCTGTTCGCGCTCGGACAGTCCATGGGTGCTACGATTCTGCTGCGCGCCGCCTATGGCGGACAGCGCTGGTTTGATCGCATGGTGCTGCTGGCGCCGATGATCGCCCTGCCGGGAATGCGCCGGCTCGCGACCACCCGCATGCTGGTCAAGGTCCTGCGCTCGATCGGCCTCGGCGCGCTCTACGTTCCGGGCGGTAGCGCGTCGACGATGCTGCAGCGTCCTTTCGCCGGCAACCTGCTCACCTCCGATCCCGTGCGTTACGCCCGCAACATCGCGGTGCTCGAGGCCGAGCCGGCGCTGGCGATCGGTTCGCCGACGGTCGCGTGGGCGGACGCCGCCTTTCGAGTGATGAGCGAGATCTCGGACGAACGTTTCCCCGCAAGCATCCGGCAGCCGATTTTGATCCTCGCTGCGGGCATGGACGCGATCGTATCGACGCCGGCAATCGGCGAATTCGCGCTGCGGCTGCGTGCCGGCTCGCACCTGGTCGTGCCGGGCGCGCGCCACGAGCTGTTGATGGAGCAGGATCGTTTTCGCATCCAGACCTTGGCAGCGTTCGACGCCTTCGTGCCGGGCACGCCGCTGTTCAAGTGAGCGGACGTGAAGATTGGCCGCGAAGCCACCTGATTACCGACTCCCGAGCACCTCCATCGCCGCCGCGTGCACGCGCTTGTCGCCGGCCGCGATGATGCGCCCGCCCGCGTGCGGGGCGCCGCCCTCCCAGGTGGTGATGACCCCGCCGGCGCCGACGATGATCGGCATCAGCGGAAGCACGTCATAGGGCTTGAGCTCCGTTTCGATCACCAGATCGACATGGCCCGCGGCGAGCATGCAATAGGCGTAGCAGTCGCCGCCGTAGCGCGACAGTCGCACCGCCGCCTCGACCCGGCCGAAGGTCTCGCGATCGTGCGTATTCATCAAGAGCGGGCTGGTCGTGAACAAGACCGCCTTGGCGAGATCGGCGCAGGCGCGCACCCGCAAATCGCGTTCTCCGGTCGGACCGCGGTAGTGCGCCCGTCCGCCGTCGCCGCTGAAGCGCTCGCGGGTGAACGGCTGATTCATCATGCCGAAGACCGGTTGGCCCGACCGCAGCAAGGCGATCAGCGTGCCCCACGCCGGCATGCCGCAGATGAAGGATTTAGTCCCGTCGATGGGATCGAGCACCCAGACATATTCCGCGTCGGCGCGCTCCTTGCCGTATTCCTCGCCGATGATGCCATGATCCGGAAAGGTCCGGCGGATGAGCGTGCGCATCGCCGTTTCGGCTGCCTGATCGGCGGCGGTCACAGGATCGAAGCCGCCGTGGCGGCCTTTGTCCTCGATGCTGAGCGCGGTGCGGAAGAACGGCAGGATGGTCTCGCCCGACACGGTTGCGAGCTCGTTCACGAACGCCGAAAAGTCGATCGCTGTCATTCTGCGCGCCCCTCACCGGCACCGCCACTCGACGTAGCGAAGACTGGCATGGCCGGCAACCGCCGCCCGCCTTGTCGGGGCAGCGTCACCATGCGAGGTAACCTTGCCGGCCCGTGCTCGGCCGGTCAAAGGCCGGGGTTCATGAGCATTCAAAACGCTGTGCGCACGGCGATTTCGGGCGCCGCCATTACGCTTGTCGCGACGCTGGTCTCGATCTACATCGTCAGCCAGTTCCTGCGCAATTCGATTGGCGTCATCGCGCCCAACCTCGCGAACGATCTCAACCTTTCACCGGCTGAGATCGGTCTGCTGTCCAGCGTCTTTTTTTTGGCGTTCGCCGCCGTGCAGATTCCGCTCGGCATGGCGCTCGATCGATTCGGCCCGCGAATTTGCCTGGTGGTCGGCGCCGCGATCACGGTCATCGGCGCCGTTGTGTTCGCGTGCGCCGCGAGCCCCGGGGTTCTGATCTTCGGTCGGGCGTTGCTGGGGTTGGGAACGGCGGGCTCATTCGTGACCCCGCTCGCCATCTACGCCCGGCGGTTTCCGCCCGATCGCTTTGCCACGCTCGCCGGCTTGCAGGTCGGGATCGGAACGCTGGGGGCCCTGCTGGCGACCGCTCCGCTCGCCTTTTCAACCGCGACGATCGGCTGGCGCGGGAGTTTTCTCGGTGTAGCAGCGGTCACGTTTCTGCTCGGCCTGTTGATTGCGGTGGTGGTCAAGGACGATGCCGCCTCCGCGCGCAGCCGCGAGACGTGGCGCGAGAGCTTGTCCGGCATTGTTGCGGTCCTGCGCACCCCCTCGGTCGTGCGGCTGTTTGTCATGAACCTGGTGGCCTATTCGACGTTCGGCCTCATCGTCGGCCTCTGGGGCGGGCCCTACCTCACGCACATCTACGGCTACGACCTCGAACAGCGCGGCAGTTTCCTGCTCATCCCGGTGCTCACCCAGATCGTGGGGTCCATGCTATGGGGGCCGCTCGACCGGCTGACCGGGAGCCACAAGCTCCCGGTCGTCGTCGGCGCGGGGACGACGGCCGCGGCTCTCGGCTATATCGCGCTGGTGGGAACGCTCACGCCGTTCATGTTGGTTGCGTGGTTTGCAGCGTTTGGATTTTCGACCGCCTATGTCCCAGTGCTGGTCGCACACGGCAGGGCGTTGTTCTCGTCCCACCAGGTTGGCCGCGGCCTCACCGTCCTCAACATGGGCACCATGGGCGGCACCTTCCTGGCCCAGGCCACCAGCGGATTCGTGATCGGAATGTTTCCCACAGGGCCGAACGGGGCCTATGAGCTTGCCGCCTATCGCCTGGTATTCGCTTTGCAGGCAGGTTTTATCTTATTGACCACGCTGGTCTATTTAGGTTCGCGCGATCCCATGGTCGGCCGCGGGGCGCCAACGCAAGCTGGCTATTCGGCCTAGCGAGAGGTTTACGCCTGCGCCAGAAGGGTAAACATCGCTTACTTTTCCTCTTGCTATTTGTGCGTTGCGGTGTATGTTTTTGCGGTGCGGTAGCGCCTCGCGTTACCGCCGCCCTCCTTGGGCGTTTCCTCCCTAGACTTGGGCCGCTTGCACTCGCAAGCGGCCCTTTTTTACGAGGATCGTGAACGGGTGCTTACTCGGCCGCCGCCCGGTAGGGCCGCAACTCCTGGATCGGGATAGCGGCCAGGCAATCGGCGAGCGTCTCGAGGTCGGCAGCCAAACGCGCGAAGGACGGCGAGCGCTCGAACCGCCGCTCGTCCATGTAAAGCGCGCGGTTGAGCTCTAGCTGGATAGCGTGCAGGCCGGCGGCCGGGTTGCCGTAATGCTCGGTGATGAAGCCTCCGGCGTAAGGCTTGTTGCGGCTCACCGAGTAGCCTTGCGCGCGCAGCGTGGCCTCGATCGTCTCGGCCACTGCCGCCACGCAACTGGTGCCATAGCGATCACCCAGCACGACGTCGGCGCGCGGCCGCTCGTCCTTGCCGCCCGCGCTCGAAGGCATGGAATGACAATCGATCAGGACCGCGGCGCCGAAGTCCCTGTGAACGCGCGTGAACAGACGACGCAGCGCCCGGTGATAGGGCTTGTAGAGCCCCTCTATTCGCCTGATCGCGTCGTCGACGGGGATGCGCTGGCGGTAGATTTCCTGCGCATCACCCACGACCCTCGCCACCGTGCCTAATCCTCCCGCAACTCGCATGGAGCGAGTATTGGCGAAGGAGGGCAGCCGGCCCTCGAACATGCGCGGATCGAGTTCGTAGGGCTCGCGGTTGACGTCCACGAAGCAGCGCGGGAAGTGCGCCCGCATCAGCGGATAGCCTCGCCGCACCACGCCCAGGTTGAGTTCGTCGACGAAGCTGTCCTCGGAGCGGCGCAGCGTCGCCATGTCGAGCCGGGAAGCCGTCAGGAACGCGCGCGGATACACGCTTCCGCTGTGCGGCGAGTTGAACACGACCGGCCCGCGCCACTCGGCCGGTTCGAGGATCTCGAAGGGAGGGTCGAGCTCGTCTTTTACTTCAGACATGACCAATGTTGGGCTTTGACGTGACCTGCGGTTGCGCTCCCGGCCCGGCGCTTTTGGCCACCACTATCGCTGGAAACCGGTTATTGTCCATGGGGACAAAGGCGGATGCCGGAGAGGGCCGGGTTCACCCGTTATTTACCCGCCACCCGGCTTATGGACCCAGGGCAAAAAAAGGGGGGCGCGGGGCGGTGACTCACCATCCTCCGCGGGCTGGAAGATGGCGAAGATTATTCTTGCCGAAGACGATAACGATATGCGGCGCTTCTTGGTGAAGGCGCTGCAGAATGCCGGCTACGACGTGATCTCCTTCGACAACGGCCTTTCGGCCTATCAGCGGCTGCGCGAGGAGCCATTCGAGCTTCTGCTCACCGACATCGTCATGCCGGAGATGGACGGGATCGAATTGGCGCGCCGAGCCAGCGAACTCGATCCCGACATCAAGATCATGTTCATCACCGGCTTTGCCGCCGTGGCGCTCAATTCCGATACGGCCGCGCCGAAAAACGCCAAGGTCCTCTCCAAACCGGTGCATTTGCGCGAGCTCGTCAGCGAGGTCCACAAGATGCTCGCCGCCTGACGCAGGCGGCGGTCCTTGCCTGGTCCGAACGGAGCCGATATGACGGAAGCGGGCCCGGGCGCGTAGCTCAGCGGAAGAGCACTACCTTGACATGGTAGGGGTCACAGGTTCGATCCCTGTCGCGCCCACCATGAATCCTCGCGGAAAATCTATTGTTTCTCGATTAATTGGCATTTTGAGTCGTGGCTCGCCGTGCCCGAACAAACCTCGAACTTTGCCCAAAAGCCCGACCAAATTGGGCAATGCGTGGGCAGCATGTTCATGCAAGGTTCGCGAACGAAATTCGGTAACGGAACGCACTCAGAAAAGAATTTCGACCTTGGCTCATATCCGTCGTCTCAGAGCCAGTGCGTTCGCACGAGACTACTAAATTTGCGTGGGAGTACTTGCATGTGAATTTTTTTGCGCGAACTCCCTGAGCTTCGCAGCGCAAGCATGCGTGGCCTAGATGAAAGAGATCGCGCGGAGAATGCCTCCGCCATATTGCCCCTGTTTGGCACTCGCATTTCTGGCGCCGCGTCGCGCGATCCCGCAATTCAACCCATGACATCGGCACTGAAGTCTTACCGGAGATATGCCCTTTTCGGCTTCGGCGGAATTGGTCGCGAGTGACCGCAGAGAGATTGTGATCCAGGCGAAGGTGAGTCACCTGTATTTCGCAAAAATGTCTCTGATTATCTTCTCTGCGACGGCCTTTTGCGATATCCCGTGCCCGCCTTCACACTTTCACAAGCTCGGGCGCCTAAGCTGCGATGCAATTCCCACAGGGGTTCCGCGAATTGCGGCGGCGGACGGACAATTCTCTTGGCACGTGGGGGCAAATCGGGCTTAGTGAACCCAGCCGGGGCGACCGACGCCATGCCCCGTCGAGGTCCTATGTCTCATTCTACCGACGCCGAAATCCGCGGCGCACTCCATCGCAAGGTGCTCCGCGCTTTTCATCGCTGCAACGACACGCTCGTAATCGACGAACTCGGCATTGCACATGCCAAGGCGCGCATCGACGTCGCCGTCGTCAATGGCTGCGTACACGGTTTCGAGATCAAGAGCGCCGCTGACACGCTGACTCGCCTGCCGCAGCAGTTGGAACTTTACGAAGAGTGCCTCGAAAAGCTGACGATCGTCTGCGCAGACAAACACATCGCGGGCGTGCGTGAACTCGCCCCGATCTGGTGTGGCATCGTCAAGGTCACGAAAGGACCGCGTGGCGGCATTACGTTCATCACCGTGCGTGAGCCCAAGCGCAATCCCAACATCCAGGCATATCGTCTGGCGCACCTTCTCTGGCGATCCGAGGCTGTCGCCATCCTGAGCCAAGCCGACGCCTCGCCGAAGGTGTTGCGCGCACCGCGCAAGACACTTTACAAGTCGCTGGCTGCCAAGTTCTCGGTCGCCGAAATCACCGCGTTCATCAAGCAATCTATGGCTTTACGCCAAGACTGGCGACCTCACCAATCACCTGCATGATGTGGTGGTTGATGCCGACGCTTTTCCACCGCGTCTGATTGCTCGGGCCAACCGTCTTTTTGGCGCATTTGTCGATGTAGTCGTCCCCGGCCGAGAAGGATGGTCCGCGGAACAGACCGGACTTCACGACCTCATCGCTAAGCTTGTGCATCTGCTTTTCGTTCCCGCGAAAAGCACCACCCTTGCGCACGAACCACCTGTCCGTCGTCGCGTAGACGATCTTGCCGGCGGGATTGACCTTGCGCATGTCCATCTTGGCGGTGAAGCCCGGATTCACCGTCGCGTAGTCGCCAAACATCGGCGAACGCATCCCCTTCGGAAGCTTGGCGAGAAGCTGCACGTAGAACTTCCAGTCGTGGCGTTCGATATAGCCGACCGGCGATGAGACTGCGCTTAACGTGTTCGGGAAGGCGCAGCCGACGAGGATGAAATTCCGATAGGCCGGGAGGTTGGGGATCTTGCCGAGGGCAATGGCCAGCGCCGCCGCGAACGCGCCGTAAGGCTCGTAATTAGGCGTGCCGAGGTCGACAATCAGGTCGGTCTCTTCCGTAGTCACCTTGAGGTTTTTCAACAGAGCGTCGAGGCTGGCGCCGAAGCTGGCTTTCATCACGTGTTCGATG
>JAFAHL010000127.1 GCA_019237215.1 Hyphomicrobiales bacterium
TCGATCCAGAACAGCGCCGGGTCGTCAGCGCTTTCGGCCATCGGGAAGATCCCGCAGGCATAAGCCTTGAGCAGGACTTCCGGCGTGATCTCGATCAGAGTCGATTCACGGTTTGCCATCGGCGTTCACTGATTCAGCCGTTCATGCCGCCACCGGCCAGAAAGCCCTCCAGCCAATGGATGTGAAAATCACCGTCGATCACGTCCTTTTCGCGTACCAGGGCGCGAAAAAGCGGCAGGGTAGTCTCGATCCCGTCGATGACGAACTCGTCCAGTGCGCGCTTGAGCCGCATCAGGCATTCGCCGCGGGTTTTGCCGTGCACGATGAGCTTACCGACGAGCGAATCGTAGTAGGGCGGGATCGAGTAGCCGTGATAGACGGCGGAATCGACCCGCACGCCCAATCCGCCGGGCGGGTGATAGTGCACGATCTTGCCCGGCGAAGGGCGGAAAGAGACGGGATTTTCCGCATTGATGCGGCACTCGATGGCATGGCCGTTGAACTTCACGTCGCGCTGGGAGAATTCGAAATCGCCGCCGGCGGCGACGCGGATCTGTTCAAGCACGAGATCGATGTCGGTGATCATCTCGGTCACGGGATGCTCGACCTGGATGCGCGTGTTCATCTCGATGAAATAAAACTTGCCGTCCTCGTAGAGGAACTCGACCGTGCCGACGCCGAGGTATTCGAGTTCGCGCATCGCCTTGGCGACGGTTTCGCCGATGGCGTTGCGCGCGGCGTCGTTGAGCGCGGGGCAGCGGCCCTCTTCCCAGATTTTCTGATAGCGGCGCTGCAGCGAGCAGTCGCGCTCGCCCAGATGGATGGCGCGGCCGTGGCCGTCGCCCAGGACCTGGATTTCGACGTGGCGCGGGTGCGCGAGATATTTCTCGAGATAAAGCGCGTCGTCGCCGAACGCGGCCTTGGCCTCCGCCCGCGCGGTCGCCAGCGTCGCGATGAGCTCGTCCGGCTCGTATGCCACCTTCATGCCGCGCCCGCCGCCGCCGGCCGCGGCCTTGACGAGCACCGGAAAGCCGAGTGCGTGCGCGAGCGATATCGCCTCCCGGTCGGAGGACAAGCCGCCATCCGATCCCGGCACCACCGGCATGCCGAGGCGCTCGGCCGTGCGTCTGGCCTCGATCTTGTCGCCCATCAGGCGGATATGGGCCGGCTTGGGGCCGATGAAGTGAATGTCGTGCTCGGCCAGGATTTCGGCGAAGCGCGCGTTCTCCGAGAGAAAGCCGTAGCCCGGGTGCACCGCGTCCGCGCCGGTGATCTCGCAGGCGGCCAGCAACGCCGGAACGTTGAGGTAGCTGTCGCGGGCGGCGGGCGGGCCGATGCAGACGCTCTCGTCGGCGAGCCGCACATGCATGGCGTCCTCGTCTGCGGTCGAATGCACGGCGACCGAGGCGATGCCCAGCTCCTTGCACGCGCGCAGCACGCGCAACGCGATTTCACCGCGGTTCGCGATCAGGATCTTGTCGAACATTTCGGCATCTTGCAGCGGCGGCGCGGCCGGGAGCGACACCTCATTCGATGATCATCAGCGGTTCGCCGAACTCGACCGGCTGGCCGTCCTCGATCAGGATCTGGATCACGGTCCCCGTGCGCGGCGAGGGAATCTGGTTCATGGTCTTCATCGCCTCGACGATGAGGAGCGTGTCGCCGGCCTGCACCCGGCTGCCGACTTCGACGAAGGGTTTCGAGCCCGGTTCGGGTCCGACATAAGCGGTGCCGACCATCGGCGACGTGACCACGCCCGGATGCTTGGCGGGATCGAGCGGCGCGGGCTCGCTGGCGGGGGACGGCGCGTCGATCGCGGCGGCGGGCGGCCGCGACGGCGCGGACGCGGCAGTCTGCAGCTGGCGTGCGACCCGCACGCGCTGACCCTCGCGCTCGAACTCGATCTCGCTCAGCCCGGTCTCCTCGAGCAGGCGCGCCAGCTCGCGCACGAGGTCGGGATCGATCGCGGACTTACCTTTGTCCTTGCTCTTGCGGTCGCCGGTCATGGCTTTGAGCTCTTGCGCCGCGCGCCGATCAGCGCGGCCAACCCGTCGATCGCGAGCGCGTAGCCGCCGACGCCGAACCCGCACAGGCTCGCCTTGGCCACGGGGGCGATGTGGGAATGGTGGCGAAAATTTTCGCGCGCGAAGATGTTGCTGATGTGCACCTCGACCACCGGCACCGCGACCGCCGCAACCGCGTCGCGGATCGCGACCGAGGTGTGGGTATAAGCGCCCGCATTGATGATGATGCCGGCGGCCTTGTTGGCGGCGGCTGCGTGGATCAAATCGACGATTTCGCCCTCGTGGTTCGACTGGCGGAATTCGACCGCGAGCTCGTGGCGCCGCGCGGCCTCGCGGCAAAGCTTCTCCACGTCCTTGAGCGTCGCGCGGCCATAGGTCTTCGGCTCGCGCGTGCCGAGGAGATTGAGGTTGGGGCCGTTGAGAACGTAAACGGTTTTCGCCATGGACGGTCTTTTGCCGCCGTGACCGAGGGAAGCGTCCCGCTTTATAGGGACCTCACGCGCAAAGGGGAAGTCGAAGCGCGACAGCGCCTCGGCATCGGCCGCCGGGCTCGCCCGCCTCGCGCGCGCCTGCGCGCGCAACTCGCGTTTACAGGACGTGCGGCGGCGTGGCGGCCGATCGTCGAAGCGGGGATCGGCTCAGCAGGTCGGCTTGCCGCAGCGCGCGCTGTTGACCTTTTCCTTGAGCGTGCTCAAGCCGACCGCGCCCACGAGGACATCGTCGCCCACGACGTAGCTGGGCGTGCCGTTGAGGCCGAGTGCCTCGGCGAGCTTGAAGTTTTCCTCGATCGTGGCTTTGACCTCGTCGCTCGCCATGTCCTTCTCGATCCGCGCGACGTCGAGGCCGACCTCCTTGGCGGCCGCGAGCGCGCGCGCCAGGTCCGCCTGGCCGCGCCCGCCGAGCAGCTTCTGATGGAATTCGAGATATTTCTTGCCGCCGGTCGTGTCCTGCATGCGCACGGCCGCCGCAACCTGCGCCGCTTGGATCGAACCCTCGCCCAGCACCGGGAACTCCTTGAGCACGAATTTGAGCTTGCGGTCGTCCTTCAGGAGATCGAGCATGTCGCTCATCGCCCGTTTGCAGTAGCTGCAATTGTAATCGAAGAACTCCACCACGGTGACGTCACCCTTGGGATCGCCCAGCGTCACCTGGCGTGGCGAGGTGAAAAGCGTGGCGCCCTGCTCCTTGATGCTGGCGCGGTGCTTTTCCGCCTCGGCCATCTGCTGGCGCTTGTCGAGCTCGTTCATCACGTCTTGCAACAGCTCGGGATGGCTCAGCAGATAGTCCTTGACGATGCGCTCGATCTCGCTGCGCTGCGCGTCGCTGAAGGATTGCGCTTGTGCGGGAGCAGCAGGCAGGGCCAGCAGGACCGCAAACAGCGCGGCGGCACATGACGCGGCAAGACGTGGGCGCACATCAAATCTCATCATCGTTCGTCCTTCTGTCATCGGGAGCGCAAGGCGCTTGGTGGGGGCTTGAGGCTGGCGAGGTCGTCGGCCTTGACCCAGCCCGGCGAGCCGACGGGAAAGCGGGTCTTGGCGCGGGCGGCAATCTCGCGCGCGGTCTTGAGGTCGCCGCGGACGAAGGCCGCTTGCGCGGAGGCGAGATCGGCGTGGGCCAGGTCGTTTTTCTCGCCATAGGCCATCGCCAGTTGCATGTAGGCATCGGGCGATTCCGGCTCACGCACCACCGCCGCCTGCAGGATCGACACCGCCTCCTCGACGCGCCCGCGATCGCGCGTGGCGACGAGCGCTTGCCCCAGCATGATCTGCATCAGTGCCGGGTTGGGCGCGAGCTGGACCGCGTGCCGCAGCGGAGCGACCGCCTCGGCCGGCTTGCCGGCTTCCAACAACGCCTGTCCCTTGAGCTCGTAGAAGTAGGGATTTTGCGGCTGCGCCTGGATGAGCGCGTCGATCTGCGCCAGCGCGCCGCGCGGATCGAAGAAGCGATAGGCCGAGATGGCGCGCGCGTAGCGCGCGGCAAGCGACGTGTCGCTCAGCGGATAGCGGCGCGCGACCGCATCGGGCCGCTCGAGAAAGCCGTAAAGCTTGGCACGCATTAGGTCGTGCCGCGCCTGCAACGCCGGTGGATCCTTGTGGTCCCAGTAGGGGCTGCTCTTGGCCAGTCCCTCCAGCGCCGCCACGCGCTCGCTCGGCAGCGGGTGCGTCTGCAGATAGGGGCTCATATAGCGCACTTGATAGAGAACCTGGTCGGCGAGGCGTTTGAACGTGTCGTACATGCCTTTCGCCGACTGGCCGGTTGCGGTGAGGAACTTGACGCCGGCGCGATCGGCCTGTTCCTCCTGCGCGCGCAGATAACCGATCATCGAATTTTGAATCGCCGCGGCCGGGCCGGCGATGGCGGCGGAGCCGGCTTGGCCCAAATCCTGGCTGCCGCTGCGGCTGGCGGCAACCATCGCGCCGACGCCGAGGAGCATCGCAATGATCGATTGCGTCGTCGCCGAGGCCAATGCCTCGCGCATGCGCGCGAGATGTCCGCCGGCAATGTGGCCGGTCTCGTGCGCGAGCACGCCGATGACCTGATTCGGCGTCTCGGCGTCCATCAGCGTTCCGGCGTTGACGAAGATGCGCCGGCCATCGGCGACGAAGGCGTTGAACGAACGGTCGTTGATGATGACGACCTGAACATTCTGCTGCGCGAGACCGGCCGCGCGCAGGATCGGCTGGGTATACTCCCGCAGCAATTGCTCGATCTCGGCGTCGCGGACGACAGGCGGTCCTTTCTGCGCGTGGGCCGGCGCGCCGGCGCAGACGAGCGCGGTCGCGGTCGCAACGGCAATGAGACGCGCCGCTGGCGTCGTTCGCCGCGGCCTGATAGGTCTCTCGGTTCCGGTCATGTCCGCTTGGCTTCGCACCATTTTCCCGCGCAACCTAGTGGTGCGCCGCAGGACGGTCAACGCGATCGCGATCAGGTCTGAATGCGGGACCTTTTCGGTGCAAATTGTGCGCGCAAATGCGGCGACAGCGGGGCGAGGTCTGCACGTGGCGTCAAGGGCCTAGAGACGATGCTGGATGCGGCACGACGGTTGATCGCGCCCTCGTCGCGCAGCGATGTTCCCGCCTTCATGGTGATGGACGTGATGGCCGCGGCGGCGCGCATCGAGGCCGCGGGCGGTCGCGTCATTCACATGGAGGTCGGCCAGCCGGCGGCGGCGGCGCCCGCGACCGCGATCGCGGCCGCGCGCGCGGCACTCGCATCCGGGCGGCTGCGCTACACCGAGACGCTCGGCATACCGACGCTGCGCGCGCGCATTGCGCGGCACTATCATGAGACCTATGGCCTAGCGGTCGATCCGGCGCGCGTCGTCGTCACCACTGGATCGTCGGGCGGATTCATTTTGGCGTTCCTCGCGCTGTTCGAGCCCGGCGATCGGGTCGCGGTGGCGCTGCCGGGCTATCCGCCCTATCGGCATATCCTGCGCGCGCTCGGCTGCGAACCGGTGGCGATTGAAACCACGCAGGCGACGCGCTGGGCGATCACGCCCGAGATGCTGTTGGCGGCGCATCGCAAGGCGCCGCTCAAGGGCGTGCTCGTCGCCAGCCCCGCCAATCCGACCGGCACCATGATGACGGCGCAGGCGCTGGCCGATCTCATCGCCGCCGCGGAAGGCGAGGGGATCAGATTCATTTCCGACGAAATCTACCACGGTCTCGACTATGCCTTCGCGGCGCAAACCGCCGCCGGGCTGTCCGACAGCGCCGTGATCATCAACTCGTTCTCGAAGTATTTCTGCATGACCGGCTGGCGCGTCGGCTGGGTGGTGGCGCCCGAACCGCTCGTGCGCCCGCTCGATCGCTTGCAGGGCAATCTCGCCGTCTCGGTCCCGACGCTGTCGCAGATCGCCGCCGAGGCGGCGTTCGAGGGGCGAGCGGAGATGGAGGCGGTGAAGCACGGCTACGAGGAGAATCGCCGCATTCTGCTCGACGGCTTGCCGAAAGCCGGCTTCGATAAAATTCTTCCGGTCGACGGCGCCTTCTACCTCTATGCCGACGTGTCGCGCTTCAGCAACGACAGTCTCGAATTCGCCCAGCGCATGCTGGCGCAGACGCACGTGGCGGCGACGACGGGCATCGACTTCGATCCGCTCGCGGGCAGACACTTCATCCGCTTCTGCTACGCGGGCGCGGCAGCGGAGATGCACGAGGCGGTCGAGCGGATCACGACCTGGCTCAAATCGTGACGGCGTGCACGAGGGGGGATCATGAGCGAGCTACTCGTTTTACGCCGGCCGCGGCCGCCAGCGATCGTTCCGCCGCTCTTGAGCTTCACCGCCGGATTCATCGACAGCTTCACCGTTCTGGCGCTGTTCGGGCTGTTCGTGGCGCAGGTCACCGGTAGCTTCGTGCTGGCGGCCGCGGCCATCGTCACGAACGAGCAGGGCGCGCTCACGAAGCTGCTCGCGATTCCGGTATTCCTGCTCGCCGCCGTGACCACCACCATCCTTGCCGTCATGCTCGAGCGCCGCGGCCGCGCCGCGCTGGCATGGGTGCTGGGATTGGAATGCGCGGTGCTAACCGGCTTCCTGCTGACAGCATTGATCGGCGCCCCGCTCGCCAATCCCAACGCCGCAAGCGTGACGGCGGCGAGCCTGCTCGGCTTGTTCGCCATGGGCACACAGAGCGCAACGGTGCGCCTGTTGATGAAGGACGTGGCCTCGACCAACGTGATGACCACGAACACCACGCAAATCGGCATCGATGCGACCGATCTGCTGCTCGCCTGGCAGGCGCGCCGCCGCGCGCCCGCCGATGCCGCGGTTGCGGCGGTTTATGATGCGGCGCGCGCGCGCTTTACCGCGCTGTTTGCGATCATGCTCGGCTTCCTGGTCGGGACGGCGTTCGGCGCCTTGGCTTACGTGGCGATCGGGGCGTGGGGTCTGCTGCTTCCACTCGCGATCATGTACGCGATCTTGGCCTGGGCGAGCGCGCGGCCGCTGGCGCAGGATTGACGCCAGCCCGGCCGGCAACGGTCGAAATCATTACACCGCGGCATCGGGAAGGTCGGCGGGGAAAGGTCCGAAGGTCGCAAGGACCTTCTCGCCATGGCGTGCGCCGTCCACCGCCTCGATCAGCTCGTAGTAGAGGCTCTTGTAGGTCACGAACACGGCGCCTGCGGCCTTCATTCTGGCGATCGCCGCGTCGACGTTCCGCGATGAGGAAAATATGAGCTCCTCCACCACGTAGACGTCGTAGCCAAGACCGAGAAGGCCGAGGCAGGACTGCAGGACGCAGACATCGGTTTCGCAACCGGCCACGATGACCTGCTTCTTTTTCAGGCGCGTAATGTGATCCGCAATCTTCTTCTCCTTGGTCAGATCGAAGAAATCCTTTTCAAAAATTTTTGCGTCCCCGCTCACGTGCTTGGCGATCTCGCTGGACAA
Organism: Hyphomicrobiales bacterium; assembly: GCA_019237215.1. Taxonomy (GTDB): domain Bacteria; phylum Pseudomonadota; class Alphaproteobacteria; order Rhizobiales; family Xanthobacteraceae; genus VAZQ01. Next base: position 7,426 of record JAFAHL010000127.1, read on the forward strand.
GGCGCCCTTTTGATCGACGGGCCGCTCGAGGGTTGCGACCATCGGAACTCTGAAATAGCCGAGCAGACGAGCGAAGCTCTTGATATTCGTCTCGAGCTTGGAGCGCAGACGGTTGTCAATCTGCGATAGGAAGAATTCCTGGACGTCGATGATCAGACCCCAGCAACGATCCACAGCGATGCGCTTAGCCGCCGTCATGGTGTCGCCGCGCGCGCATGGCCGTCAATCCTGCACCTCGATCGTCAAGCCTCGCTGCACGACCGAAGACATCTCCGAATACGCGCTCCTCAACGGCGAGACAATTCTGTGAAACCGGTTTTTTGCGATCAACATGTCGTGCAAGGCGAGATAATCGATCCCCGTGCCGAGGAAACATGCCAGCGCATCGGCGGGCGTTTCCACGATGGGTTCGCCCTTCACGTTGAGTGACGTGTTGAGCAGGACGGGAACGCCCGTGATCGCATCGAATTCCTTGAGCAATCCGTAAAGACGTTCGTTTTGGTCCTGGCGGACGGTCTGCACGCGCGCCGTACCGTCGACGTGAACGATGGCCGGGATCCTGTCCCGCCATTCGGGCCGAACACGTTTGACCAGCAGCATGAACGGGGATTCTTCGTCGCCTTCGAAAATCTCGTTTGCCCGTTCGGCCAGCACCACCGGCGCGAACGGGCGAAAGGCTTGCCGGTGCTTCACCCGCTTGTTGAGTTTGTCTTTCATTTCGGCCTTGCGCGGGTCCGCCAGGATGCTGCGATTGCCGAGCGCGCGCGGTCCGAATTCGGAACGGCCCTGAAACCAAGCGAACACCTGGCCTTCGGACAGCAGTCTCGCCGTATCGCGGCATATGTTCTTGCTGGGCGTGTTTATGGTTTGCAGGCGAACGAGCCATTTGTCGGCGGCGGCGCGCGCATCTTCGTCGCTATAGGGAGCGCCGAGGAAGGCATGCGTCATGATCGATGATCGCGGTTTTTTCAGAAGCGCCAGATAGCCGTAGTAAGCGCAACCAATCGCGATGCCGTCATCGCCTGCGGCGGGCTGAATCCAAACGTTGTCGAAGCCGGCCTCCCGCACGATTCGTCCGTTGGCCACGCAGTTGAGAGCAACGCCGCCGGCCATGCACAGGTTCTTGGCACCGGTTGTTTCGCGCAGCCAAGTCGCGCGCTTGAGGAGCAAAGTCTCCGCGTCATCTTGAACCCGCCAGGCAACGTCCTTCCAATGCTGCATCGATGGACTGGCCTCCCAGTCGCGCTCCTGCTCCGGCAAGAATGGTTTGTCGAACTCCACGCCCCACTCGGGAACGTCCACCTCGTCGCTCTTGATCTCGAGCAACGGCTTTATCGCATCGGGACGGCCGTAAGGGGCCAGGCCCATCACCTCCCCGCACTTGTTCCAGTGCGCGAAAATGTAGATCGAGACCCGGCTATACAGCGCGCCGAGGCCCGGCATGAAGTAGAACTCGTCGCTGAGAAATCCGCGAACCGGTCTGAGCCAGACCTTCTTGAGCGTTTCAATTCGCGCGCCGTCGAACCTGTAATAGCTCTCCGACTCGCGCGCGAGCGGATTGACGTCCTCGCTGAGTTGGCCCGGCTCGGCGATGTCCGAGCTGTAGTTGCCCACTCCGTCCACCACCATCACGACCCCCTTGTCGAAGGGACAGGCGGCGAAAGCGCTGTAGGCGTGCGCCAGATGATGCGACACCGTCACAAC
>JAFAHL010000145.1 GCA_019237215.1 Hyphomicrobiales bacterium
GCGTCGAGCTTGTGGACGAGACGCTCCGCATGGACCCAGCACAGCGCGTGATGTCCGACATTGAACTGTCCGGCGTCATCGCTGAGGATCACGCCCTTGGCGAGGAAGCCGTGCGCCTTGACGGCGCCCCAAAGGGCGCCTTCGGTGGCCAGGCGCACCGGATCGGGCGTGATCTTGAGTTCGGTGACGCCGAGCCCGCGCAGATGGTCCATCCCGGCGCTTGCGTCGGCGAAGCGCTGGTCGCCGTCGGCCGCGAGCCGAGCGAGGATCGGCGCCGCCATGCCACGTTCGCGCATATAAGCGAGCGCCTTATCGTTGACGACATAGTCGGCGTAACCGGCGCGCAGGCATCCGAGAAAGTTCAGGCGGCTCTTCGAATAGGTCGTGCCGAACCAGGTGAACCGATCGTCGCCGATCTGGGTGCAGATCGCGTTGCGGCCCTTGTGGCGGGCGCCGGTGTCGTCGACGCTGATCCAGGGCGAGCTCGAAAGACCGGCGCGCAGGACATCGCGCGCCTCGTCGAGGAAATCATCGTGATTGGCGTTCAAAAGGCGCATCAGCTGGCGCTTGGAGATATCGATCCCCATTGCGTGCAATTGCCCGAGCAAGCGGAGGACGGTGACTTGTCCCTGATGATGAAGGCTGAGCGCGAAGCGGCGCATTTGACCGCCGAAATGGCCTTTGACGCCAGCCGGCAGCGGAGCAACCAACGTGCGACCGTCCGGCGTCGCCCATCGTTCGCGGCGATAGCGCACGACATGTCTGCGCACGACCAGCTCTTGGACGACGAAGTCTTCATAACCCTTGAAACGCGAGCCGGGAGGCGGAGATTCGATCTTGACGATCCGATCTTCGTCGACGGCCCGATTGGCTGTCTTGGGGCCGCCGCCCCGGCGCGGCCGGTCCGAGGGCGCCTTGGGACGGCTCGCCTTCTCCATCCCGGAAGGTCGGCTTGGCGGCTTGATGTCCGGCCGGCCCTTAAGACCCTTCAGCCGCGCTATCTCACCATGCAACTCAACGACGGTCGCACTCAGCGCCGCCACGCGGGCCATAAGCTCGCCGGCCAGAACCTTAAGCTCCGGCTTCGACAGCGAATCAAGGTCAACAGGGCGCGCCACCCCGACACTGAATCCGAAATCCGGACGGTCGGGAATCGCCTGCGACCCCCCTGAGTCAATCTGTCACAGTTCGCCCTCAGCCCGGACTTTTGCCCCTCTTACGCGGAATGTGCCTAAGATATTGAACTATCGATCTTTTGTGCCATTTTTTGCGAATGCGGAGCGGTTGGCCCCATCTCAGAAATTTCAATGAGTTACGTGCCAACAGCCGTTTCTAGGATGATTGACCCATATCGTCTTGAAGTCGGTGTATTTGTCGATCGCGTGCGGCGAACGGTCCCGGCCGAAGCCGGACTGTTTGAAGCCGCCGAACGGCGTCGCCAGCGAGGAACGGTCGTACGTGTTGACCCAGCCGGTGCCGGCGCGAATCGTGCGGGACAGGCGATGCGCCACGCGCATGTCGCGCGTCCACACCGCCGCCGCGAGGCCATAGATCGTGTCGTTGGCGAGCCGCACCGCCTCCGCCTCCGTCTCGAACGGAATGACGACGACGACGGGGCCGAATATCTCCTCCTGGGCGATCCGCATGGCGTTGGTCGCGCCGTCGAGAATGGTCGGCTCGACATAGAAGCCGCCTGTCTCGGCGAGGGCGCGCTTCCCGCCGTGGGCAACGCGCGCGCCCTCCGCGACCCCGAGTTCGATGTAGCTCAGCACCCGCTCCATCTGACGCTCCTCGACCATCGCGCCGAGTTGAGCGCCGGGGTCGAAGGGATGGCCGAGCGGTATCTGCGCCGTCTGCGCCTCGGCGATCTTCGCGATGAGGGCCTCGCGGATCGAGGCGTGCGCCAACACGCGCGAGCCCGCATGGCAGGTTTCGCCCTGGTTGTAGTAAATGCCCCACGCGATCGCCTCGGCGGCCGCGTCGAGATCAGCGTCAGACATCACCACATGTGGCGACTTTCCGCCGCATTCGAGCGCGACCCGCTTCATGTTGCTCTGACCTGCGTAGACCATCATCAGCTTGCCGACTTCGGTCGAGCCGGTGAAGGCGATCATGTCGACGTCCGGGTGCAGCGCCATCGGCTTCCCCGTCTTCTCGCCGAAGCCCGGCACGACGTTGAGCACGCCGTTCGGCAAACCCGCCTCCTTGGCGAGGCGCCCAAGGACGAGCGAGCCGAGCGGCGACTGCTCCGCCGGCTTCAGGATGACCGAATTGCCCGCGACCAGCGCCGGCCCGAGGCAAGAGGGGCAAAAGTCCGGGCGTTCAGGCTGTTGCGCAGCGGGTTTTGATAAGGCTTGGCAGGTTGGGGACGTCGGGCGAGTTTGGGATTTCGAGCCCTCGCGCGGAGATAGTCCCAGAAGGCGACGCCGAGCTTGGCGCAGGTCTTGAGAAGGCCGAG
>JAFAHL010000372.1 GCA_019237215.1 Hyphomicrobiales bacterium
GCCGGCGCATGCGGGTCTCCTATGTGCGCCCCATGATAGCTCGGCAGTATGAGACTTACAGCAATCGCGGTCGTCATTGCCGGGCATAGCGCGTCCTTAAGGGCGTTGACGCCCGTCTTCGCGGGCTATGGACGCGCGTAAACGCGCCTATGACCCGGCAATCCATCGTCTTCGCAAAATGTTCTTACGAAGAGGATGGACCACCCGAAATCGGGTCTACCGGATTTCGGGCGCTTTAAGTGCGCAAGTCGGGTAAACCCGACTTGCGTGGTCAAGCCCGCGGGTGACGAGAATATTGAGTGGCGCGCAATCGCCGTTGTCGTCGAGTTGTCATGCCCGGGCTTGACCCGGGCATCCATCTTCCTTTCGCAAAAAAGTCTTTAGAAGGTGGATGGATTGCCGGGTCATAAGCGCGTTTACGCGCGTCTTCGACGCGCTATGCCCGGCAATGACGCTCCACGGCTGTCAAAGCCCTTTGATCAAGCCGGCGTCGATCAGCAGCCGGTTGAAGCGCCGCGCCTCCGCGCCGCCGGCGCAGGCGTAAAAAAGGCCCTTGCAGCGCTCGAGAATTCGCTTCTGCTCGGCGAACGAGGGGTCGAGCGGCAGGCCGGCCGCCTCCTGCACGACGAGCGGAAGATACGGCCCCTCGATCGTGTCGAGCGCGGAGGACAAATTGACCGGTTTGAAGTTGACCGTGTCGACGGCGTAGTAGGTGGTGAAATAGCGCGGATCATAGGTCATCAGCCGCCGGTTGATCCCAAGCTCGTCGAGCCATGGCTCGAGCATGAGAGAGGCGAAATCCGGCTGATGATCGCCGTAGCGGACCAGGAGAAACCTCTCGCCGGGAAAGTCGCGCGCGAGGCGATCGAGCAGCCCGGCATAGTCGCGGAAACTCGTGCTCTGGCGGCGCAAATATTCGTCGACGTCAGGCGCGTTGCCCGGATTCGTCCATTCCGGCGTCAGGTCGGGCCGCCAGCGATAGTTCCAGGGGTAATGGTTCTGCGCCAGATAGACGAAGAGGAACATCGGCCCCTTCTCGCGCTCGCGGGCGATCATCCGCAGCGCAGCATCGTAGTAGAACCGGTCGGGCTCGATGCGGTTGGTGCCGAGCGCGCCCTGATCGAGAAATTCCTGCACGCCGGTCGTGGTCTGGAAATTTTTGGCGCTCATGAAGGCGCCGAGCGCGGGATAGATCGAGAACGTCCGATAGCCGCATCGCCGCAGCGCCGTGGGCAGCCCGCGCTCCACCCGGCCGGCGGCGATCTGCGTCACATAATAGGCGAAGCGTCCAAACGAGCGCGCCGAGAGGCCCGCCAGCACGTTGTACTCGCTGTACCAGCTCGGACCGCCCGCACCCTCGACGATGAAGCGCCGGTGCTTGCCGTCGAACGAGCGGAAGTGGCCGCCGTAATCGGCCGCGACCTTGACGCCGGGCACGGCTCGAATGTCGAAGCTCGATTCGTCGTGCACCAGGATGATGTGCGGCGGCTTTGCCGGCGGCGCGCAGACCTCGATCGGCAGCGTCTTCAGGCGATCGGTGATGGCGGCATCGGATTCCATATATCCGTGCGTCACCAGCTCGGACATCGCGGCAACGCCCGAGCGCGAGAATTTGGACACGTAGCCGTCGCCGGCGAACGCGTCCCATTCCTCCTGCGGGAAGGCGAGCGCCATGCCGACGAGCGCGGCGGCGCAGCCCACGAATCCCGCCGCCGCCGTGCGCAGCCTCACGCGGGCCGGGTCGACCCACCAGAAGAGCATCAGCGCCGGAAGCACCAGCGCGAGCACGAGCACAACCTTGCCCTCGAGGTCCGGCTTGATCGCCAGCAGGAAGCCGACCGTGTCGCTATTGATGATCACCACGTCGAGGAAATTGGCGGTCATCCGGATGATCTCGTATTTGAGCCACGACAGCAGGATCAACACGACGATCATCACGAGCGACAGCGCCGCCGCCACGGCGGGACGACGCAACAGCGCAAGCCAGAAGAAGTTGAGCAGGCCCCAGGTGAGGCCGAACACGAGCTTCGGCACAACGGCGACTTCGCTCCAGAACATGAGGCCGAGAGCCGCCAGGTGCAGCGCCGCCAAGAGTAAAGTTCGCAACAAGAGCAAAATTCGCAGGGTGCCGCGCGGGGTCGCCGCATCCGATGCGGCCCAACGACTGGTCAGACTTGCGACGGAGGGGGGCATGGCGAGCGGCCCGTGCCCGGCAATGACCCACCCTTAACGCCCGGCACACGGACCGCAGTCATAAAACTGCATTAAATCTGTCATTTCAAGGTCAAACAGCGTCGCCTGCCGCGAGCGCACGGTCCTCTACCTTCCCTGGGCCTGTGCCGCGGCCTTCGCGACGAAGCGGCCGTCGAAGGTCTTGGCGAGATCGACGTTGGCACCCTTGAGCTCGTCGTCGAATGCAAGCAGCATGTCGGCGGCCGATTGCATGCCGGCGGCGGGAATGACACCCGTGCGCGAATAGACCGGCTTGTTGGCCCTGACCGCGGCGAGGTAGAGCGGCTTGTCGCCGAGAAAATAGTCCTCCGGCACGGTTGCGGCGATCTCCTCGGGCGTCGCCTTGTCCAGCCACTGCAGCGTCTTATAGAACGCGTTGACCAGCGCCTGCACGGTCGCCGGATTCTTGTCGATGAAATCTTGCCGAACGTAGAGCACCGCCGCCGGGTTCGAGCCGCCGAAAATCGCGCGCGTGCCCTCCTCCGTCCGGCTGTCGGCGACGACCTTGATGTCGCCGTCCTGCTCGAGCTTGGTGATCATCGGATCGAGGTTCGAGAGCGCATCGAGCTCGCCCTTCTTGATGGCCGCGACCGCGGAGGGGCCGATGCCGACGCCGATATAGGCGGCGTCGGTGGGCTTGAGCCCCGCCTTCGACATCAGATACATCACGAAGAAATTGGTGGACGAGCCCGGCGCGCTCACGCCGATCTTCATACCCTTGAGGTCGGCGGCGGACGTGTAGCCCGCCGCCTTGTCCTTGCGCAGCGCGACGACGATCCCGGGGAAGCGCCCGAGCTCGATCACGGCCTTGATGTCCTGCCCCTTGGCCTGCATGCGGATGGTGTGCTCGTAGGCGCCGGTGACGACGTCGACGGAGCCGCCCACCAGCGCCTG
>JAFAHL010000410.1 GCA_019237215.1 Hyphomicrobiales bacterium
GGCAAGATCGTCGGAAATACGTTTGAGCGGCGCCAAGCCGAAACGAACCTGGAAGGTGGTAATCAGCAGAAGGACGACGCCGAGGACGGAAAAGGTCATGAGCAGCACGCGATCGAAACTGTGGGTCTCGTCATCGATTTCGGAGGCATCGCCCGCGACGGAAACGAGAAAGCGACCGTCGTCGCCAAGATCAATATTGCGCTCGAGAACACGCAGCGCCTGGTCCTCGGGACCCTGCACATAACCTTGACGCGTGCCGCCGGGACTTGCGGGGACACCCTCGTCCTGCAGATGCGGCAGCGTCGAATCCCAAAGCGAGCGGGACGAGCGGACTTCCGGCTTCGGCGTATCAAGCCGCGTCACCTGCCAGTACCAGCCGGAGAGCGGCAGATCGAACAGCGGCTCGCCGATCGATTGGGGAAACTTGCCGGCATTCTCCTCCGGCGTCGCGACGTCGGCGACCAGCGTGCGCAGATAGACGCCCAGCCTTCGGTCGAACGCGCGCTCCACCGCCGCGCGATAGATCGACGACAGCACGATGCCGGTGACGACCAGGATCACCACGGTCCAAGTCGTTGCCGACAAGAACAGCCGAAGGGCGAGCGAATTAAGGCGCATTGCCCGGCGGAGTGAGCAGATAGCCAAGCCCGCGCACGGTCTGTATGACATCGACGCCGAGCTTTTTGCGCACGCGGCCGACGAACACCTCGATAGTGTTGGAGTCGCGATCGAAATCCTGGTCGTAGAGATGCTCGACCAGTTCGCTGCGCGAGACCACGCGGCCGGTATGATGCATGAGGTAGGACAGCAGGCGATATTCGTGCGAGGTGAGCTTGACCGGATTGCCGTCGACGGTCACGCGGCCGGTGCGCGTGTCGAGGCGCACGGAGCCGCAATTGAGCTCGCTCTTGGCGTGACCGGCCGAACGACGCAAGAGCGCGCGAATGCGCGCTAGAACCTCCTCGAGATGAAAAGGTTTTGCGACGTAGTCGTCAGCGCCGGCGTCGAAGCCTTGGACCTTATCGCTCCAGCGGTCGCGGGCGGTGAGGATCAGGACCGGCATGGCGCAGCCGGCACGGCGCCACGCCTCCAGCACCGAGATGCCATCCATCTTGGGCAGGCCGATGTCGAGGATCACCGCGTCATACGGCTCGCTTTCGCCGAGAAAGTGGCCCTCCTCGCCATCGAACGCGCGATCGACCACGTAGCCCGCGTCAACGAGCGCGGTCGCGAGCTGCCGATTGAGATCGGGATCGTCCTCGATCACCAGGAGACGCAAGACCGGTGCTCCCACCGCTGCCGCCGACGCCGGTTCGCCAGGCAGAATCGGCGATGGCGGCCGCTACTGTGCCATTACATAAGAAGGGGGGGAAGGTTGAGGAAGAGTGGCCGGCATTGAACCGCGCCCGGCGGCAGCCGGCCAGCGTGCCGGAGCGCGTGCCCGTCGCATTGCGGCGCGGCGAGCCGGATTGCGTCGCAACGCCGCGACCTGCTTTTTGCTGAACGCGCTGCGGACGTGGTAACACTATGCCCCGACAAGCAGGGGCCCCGGCGTCGTGAGCGACGATTTCATCCTCCTTACCGAGAATCTCACCAAAGAATTTGCCGGCTTCGTTGCGGTCAACGGAGTGAGCCTGCAGGTTAGCCGCGGCACGATTCATGCGCTGATCGGACCCAACGGCGCCGGCAAGACGACCTGTTTCAACCTGCTGACGAAGTTCATGAGTCCCACCCGGGGGCGGATCCTCTACAAGGGCCGCGACATCACGGGGCTCCCTCCCGCCGGGGTGGCGCGGCTCGGACTGGTGCGATCGTTTCAGATCTCGGCCGTTTTCCCGCATCTCACCGTGCTCGAAAACGTCCGCGTCGCGCTACAGCGCCAGCGTGGATCGTCGTTCGACTTCTGGCGCTCGAAGCGTGTACTGGACGTCTTCAACGACCGCGCCATGGCGCTCATCGCCGATGTCGGCTTGTCGTCCTTCGCCCATTGGACGGCGGTGGAATTGCCATACGGTCGCAAGCGCGCCCTGGAGATCGCAACCACGTTGGCGCTCGACCCGGAAATGCTCCTGCTCGACGAACCGATGGCCGGCATGGGTCACGAAGATATCGATCGCATCAGCGCGCTCATCAAGTCAGTCGCTGCCCAACGCACGGTGCTGATGGTCGAGCACAACCTCAGCGTGGTCGCCAACCTCTCCGATCGCATCACGGTGCTCACGCGTGGCCGAGTGCTCGCCGAAGGCGACTACAAGACGGTTTCGTCCGACCCGCTGGTGCGTGAGGCCTATCTCGGGGTCGGCCATGCTTAGTCCCAGCACCGCGCCGCTACTGACGGTCGAAGGACTCCAAGCCTGGTACGGCGAATCCCATGTGCTCCACGGGGCTAGCTTCGAGGTTTTGGTCGGGGAGGTCGTGACGCTGCTTGGTCGCAACGGCGCCGGCAAGACCACCACGCTGAAATCGATCATGGGGATCGTCGGTCAACGGACCGGATCGGTGCGCTATGAGGGCAGAGAGCTCATCGGTCTGACCAGCGACCGGATCGCGCGGCTCGGCATTGCGCTCTGTCCGGAGGAACGCGGAATCTTTGCCAGCCTCGACGTCGAAGAAAATCTTTTGCTGCCCCCCAAGGTGCGGCCCGGCGGGCTCGAACTCGATCGCATTTTCGACCTGTTTCCCAATCTCCGAGAACGCCTGTCGAGCCAAGGCACGAAGCTTTCGGGCGGCGAGCAACAGATGCTCGCCATCGGGCGCATCCTGCGCACGGGTGCGCGGCTCCTCCTCCTCGACGAGCCGACCGAGGGTCTTGCCCCGGTCATCATCGAGCAAATCGGCAAGACCATCGGCATGCTCAAGCAGCAGGGTTTCACCATCCTCCTGGTCGAGCAGAATTTTCGCTTCGCTTCGACGGTTGCGGATCGCTACTACGTGATGGAAAATGGCCGCATCATCGACCGGTTCGCCAATGCCGAGCTCGAAGCCAATCTCGACAAACTTCACGACTATCTGGGCGTGTGATTCTTAAGCTGCGACCACGGCTGCCGGGGTGCAAAACATCAAGAGCCCTTAACAGGAGGATGCCCAATGAAGCGACTGTTCAGTCTCACGGCGCTCGCGGTCGTGTTCGGGTGTGGCTGCGCCCAGGCGCAATATAGCGACGGAACCATCAAGATCGGCGTCATGAACGACATGTCTGGGACGTATTCCGATCTCAGCGGCCAAGGCTCCGTCATTGCGGCGCGGATGGCGGTCGAGGATTTCGGCGCTGCCGCCAAAGGCATGAAAGTCGAAATCGTCGGTGCCGATCATCAGAACAAGCCGGACGTCGGCTCGAACGTCGTGCGCACCTGGATCGACGTCGACAAGGTCGATGTCATCGTCGACGTCCCGACGTCCTCCGTTGCGCTCGCAGTCAACGAGATCGTGCGCGACAAGAACAAGGTATTTCTCGTCTCCGGCGCGGCGGCCTCGGATCTGACCGGCGCCAAATGCACTCCCAATACGATCCACTGGACCTATGACACCTGGGCGCTCGCCAACGGCACCGGCAAAGCGATCGTGAAGACCGGCGGCGACACCTGGTTCTTCCTGACCGCCGATTATGCCTTCGGTCATGCGCTCGAACGCGACACTGCTGCCGTGGTCGAGAAGAATGGCGGCAAGGTCCTAGGCAAAGTGCGCCACCCCTTCCCCGGCACGGACTTCTCGTCCTTCCTCCTGCAAGCGCAGGCCTCGAAGGCGAAGATCATCGGGCTCGCGAATGCCGGCAGCGACACAATCAATTCCATCAAGCAGGCATCGGAGTTCGGCATCACCCAAGGCGGTCAAAACCTCGCTGCCTTACTGGCGTTCATCACCGACGTGCATGCGCTCGGATTGCAGACGGCGCAGGGTCTGATCATGACGGAGGCCTGGTACTGGGACCTGAACGACGCCAATCGCGAATTCACGAAGAAATTTGCGCCCCAATTCAAGGGTGTGCATCCGACCATGGTCCATGCCGGCGTCTACTCGGCGGTCACGCACTATCTCAAGGCGGTCGAGGCGCTCAAGAGCGATGCCGACGGCAAGGCGATCGTCGCGAAGATGAAGGAGATGCCGACCGACGACAAGCTCTTCGGCAAGGGGGTGGTGCGCGCCGACGGCCGCAAGATCCACCCGATGTATCTGTTCGAAGTCAAGAAGCCGGCGGAATCGAAGGCCCCGTGGGATTATTACAAACTCCGCGCCACCATCCCGGCCGACGAAGCCTTCCGCCCCATGGCCGATGGCGGCTGTCCGCTGGTGAAGAGCTGAAGCCCTCATGCGAGACCGGGGAGCGGAAGTCTTCCGTTCCCCGGCCAACGATGTGATCAGCCATGTTCGAACTGCTCGGCATCAGCTCGCAGGCGCTGTTCGGCCAGTTGCTGATCGGACTCATCAACGGCTCGTTTTACGCGCTGCTCAGTCTGGGGCTCGCCGTCATCTTCGGCATGCTCAACATCATCAACTTCGCACACGGCGCTCAGTACATGCTGGGCGCGTTCGCCGCATACTTTCTCTTGCTCTATGCCGGACTAGGCTATTGGTGGGCGATAATCATTGCCCCTATCGTCGTGGGGATCACCGGGATCATTATCGAGCGGCTGTTTCTGCAGTGGCTCTATAAGCTCGATCACCTCTACGGACTGCTGCTCACCTTCGGTCTCGCGCTCATTTTCGAGGGCACGTTCCGCAACTTTTTCGGCTCCTCGGGCCTGCCCTATTCTGTGCCGCCGACGCTGCAAGGCGGGCAGAATCTCGGGTTCATGTTCTTACCCAACTACCGCGCCTGGGTCGTGGCATTTTCGCTCGCCGTGTGCCTCACCACCTGGTTCGTTATCGAGCGCACGAAGCTCGGCTCCTATCTGCGCGCCGCGACGGAGAATCCGACGCTGGTGCGCGCCTTCGGCATCAATGTGCCGCGTATGATCACGCTTACCTATGGTTTCGGCGTGGCGCTGGCGGCGCTTGCGGGCGTGATGGCGGCGCCGATCTACAACATAAGCCCCCAGATGGGCGCGAATCTCATCATCGTGGTGTTCGCCGTGGTGGTGATCGGCGGCATGGGCTCGATCATGGGCGCGATCGTGACCGGGTTTGGATTGGGCATCATCGAGGGCCTCACCAAGGTGTTTTTTCCCGAGGCATCCAACACGGTGATCTTCATCATCATGGCGATCGTGCTGTTGATCAGGCCCGCCGGCCTGTTTGGAAGGGCCACATAGCGTGCAGCGCGTTGCGCAGGCGACTGGGGACCACGCCGTGCGCGCGCGCAGCGAGGCCATTGCATTCGTCGTTATGGCCTGCGCGCTCGTTATCGCGCCGATGTTTGCCTATCCCGTATTCCTGATGAAGGCGCTGTGCTTCGCGCTGTTCGCGTGCGCGTTCAATCTGCTGATCGGCTACGTCGGCCTGTTATCGTTCGGCCACGCGCTATTCTTCGGCTGGGCGAGCTATGTCGGCGCGCATGCGGCCAAGGTTTGGGGCTTTCCGCCGGAGCTCGCGATCCTGTCGGGAACCGCAACCGGCGCCGGTCTCGGCGCGATCGTGGGCACGCTCGCGATCCGCCGGCAAGGCATCTATTTTGCCATGATCACGCTCGCGCTGGCGCAGATGATGTATTTCTTCGCCATTCAAGCGCCGTTCACGCATGGCGAGGACGGCATCCAGGCGGTGCCGCGCGGAAAGCTGTTCGGGTTGATCGACCTTGCCAACCAGACCAATATGTACGGTACCGTGCTGGTCATCTTCCTCGGCTGCTTCCTGCTGATTTATCGCATCATCAATTCGCCCTTCGGCGAGGTGCTCAAGGCAGTACGAGAGAACGAGGCGCGCGCGGTCTCACTCGGCTATAGAACCGAGCGCTACAAGCTCGTCGCTTTCGTGCTGTCGGCGACGTTTGCGGGGGTGGCAGGGGCGACCAAGGCGCTGGTCTTCCAACTTGCCTCCTTGACCGACGTCGATTGGCCGATGTCCGGGGAAGTCATTCTCATGACGCTGGTCGGCGGCCTTGGCACCCTGTTCGGGCCGGTCGTCGGCGCGTTTTTCATGGTCACGCTGGAAAACTACCTGACCACGATTGGCCAATGGGTGTTCGTCGTACAGGGAGTGATTTTCGTCGTCTGCGTGTTGCTGTTCCGCCGCGGAATCGTCGGCGAGCTCGCACAAATCCTGCGCGTCAAGCTGTGAAGCTTCAACCGCGAGCGCCCCAAAGCCGCAGTTGCCCCGGATTGCGCGCCTTGCTAGTCGTCCGCCGTCAACAACCGACCGGCAACCGCGTGCGCCGAGTCGACCCACGACGGGAGCTGGTTCGCTGTTCCCCGACGTGTTGGGTCTTGGCAGGCACACGTAACGGCGTGCCTGAGAGGAAAAACCATGCGAATTGAGTCGCTCCTGACGCGCTCCGCCTATGCAACGATGACCGCGATCATGCTGCTGGGGTTAGGCCCGGTGGCCCAAGCCCAAGACCCGCCGTCGTTTATGGCGCCCATCGCTGGCCGCACGGCTTCGAGTCCCACCGAGACGGCGACGAAGAACGTGCTGGCGCTCAATAGCATGATGTTCGAGCTCTACGACGACGCCGCCAGGGTCTTCCAGGCGAACATCCTGAGCAAGCATCCGGTGATCCTCGGCTTGTTCACGGGAGCGGGCGGACGATTCATCCTCTACCGGCCGGGCATGGCCCCGCTCGAGGCGCCCTCGGTGCCCATCGTCTATCAATTGCTCAAATCGGTCGGCCACAGCACGATGGCGCTGACCGAGGTGGTGGGTCCCTATCTCGACAATGCGGAGAATCAATCCTGGCGCAGCTCGATGGCGGCCTATCGCGCCCGCATGAAGGCCGCGCTCGACGGCCTCGACGCCACGGCCATGCCACCCGACTGGCGCGGCAATAACCGCACCATCCTCGAGAACAACATCGCCTTCATGGACGATTGTCTGGCGAAAGGCACGATCACGCTCGCCGCCCTGCAGGAATTTGCCAAGAAGCAGGGCCCTTATCTCAAGCACAACATTCACTGGGCGGCGCAAACGCAAGTCGGGCACTGGATGTCGGTGATCGGCGAGTGGAAGACGATGCTCGGCGCCGACTGGGATAAGACCTACGCCGCCAGCAACACCATCTACGTCGCGCGGCAGAACAACATCCTGTTCAGCGTGCTGGCGCAGTACTTCGGGCCGGAAGCCATCAACGAGCGACTGATGCTGATCGAGACGATTTCGTTCACCTCAACGCCGGACGACATGCTGACGTCGCTCACCCGCATCATCGCAGATCGCTCGGTCGGCGCGCTGTACTTCGGCAACTACTACCTGATGGACTACGAGCTGATGGGCGGCGACGCGCGCGCGGCCATCATCGCCGAGACCGAGAAGCGCGGGATGAAGGCGTTCCTGCCGCCGGCGGTGCCGTTCGGCTCGAAGCAGTGGCCGACGCTGATCACCCCGGGGCCAGGACCCACCTCGCTGGCCGACATTCAGTGAGGAGCTAAGCGATCGAGTCAGTATGGACGGCAAAGACCGCGGCAGGTCGCGGAATGGTTTAGTTCGGACACACTGCCCCGGTCTTCACCCATGCTTCGGCGAGCGCGCCCGCTTCCTGCTGGGTGCCGGGAGCAGGCTTGCGGCCAAAACCGGGCGCCCAAGCCCAGCCAACGAGAGTGTCGGTGCCGATGTGATGCACGAGCGCTTCCAATGACCGCCCGCCATTACGCGCGGGGTCCTTGATCTGTACGCAGATCTCGGCGAGCGTTTTGCCTTCCCATGCCATCTCGCGCGGCGCGAGATGCCACTCCGGGTGGCCCGGCACGCCGGCGGGATCGAAGTTGGCCTGCTGGTGGCAGATCGAACAGTGCATGGCTGGTAGGCCATGACCGTCGGCGCCGCGCTCCACCGGAGGCTGGTGAAGCCGACTTTGTTCGCCCTGGCGCGGGCGATCGCCGGCTGGATGGCAGTTCACGCAGCGCGGATTCGTCAACACTTTTCCGAGCTCGACGAACATCGCCGCTGATCGCGCCGCCGGGTCGGCGATCGCGGCGAAGCTCTCGGGTGTTGCGAGGCTATCCGATTGTTCGGAAACGGCATCCGCCGTCGGCGTGCCGGTCAGCAGGGCCACGAGCGCAGCGAGGACCGTGATCCGCATTTCTTCACCCCATCACAACGTCGCCAGCATCGCGGGGAAGCGGCCAATCATCCCGCTGGTCGCGACCCGAGCTTCGCTCAAGCCCGCGAGAGATAGCGTCCTGGATCGGCCTCAATCACGGCGCGCACGGCCTCGTGATATTTGATGTAGCCGGTGCAACGGCACAGGTGTCCGTCAAGCGCCTCGGCAATGGTCTTCTCGAGGCCGGCCCGCGCCACCGGATTGCGCTCCAGACGTTCGAGCAGCACTTGGCTTTCGTTCAAAAAACCCGCGGTACAGTAGCCGCACTGGAAGGCAAAATGCGTGATAAACGCCTTCTGCAAAGGCGACAGCTCGCCGTTCTTCGCATGGCCTTCCACCGTGCGGATCGACTTGCCGTTGAAGCTCACTGCCGGAACGATGCAGGTGGGGCTGGTGTAGCTCGTCCCGTCGGGATTATCGATGATGACCGCGCAGCTCAGGCACTGCGCGGCGCCGCAGCCGAACTTGGTGCCGGTCATCCCGAGATACTCGCGCAGAAAATCGTTCATCGACAATTCGTCGCGCACCTCGCGCGGACCGTAAGCGCGACCATTGATCGTGACGGTCAGCATCGTCACTTGAGTACTCCCTTGATCATGGCTTGGGTCACCGGCAGGGATTGGAAGCGGTGACCGGTGGCATCGTAAATCGCGTTGAGCAGCGCAGGCGCCACCGGGACCATCACGACTTCCGCTATGCCCTTGGGCCTTTCGTTCGCATCCACTGGTGGCAGCACCTCAACCTCAAGATCGCGCAGCGGCAGGTCCGACCCGCGTGCGACGACGTACTGCCCGAGGTTCCAGGTCCCGTTGCCGGGTCCGTCCTCGTAAGGCGGCAGCGTCTCGAGCAGCGTATAGCCAACGCTCATTGCGAAGCCGCCCTGCGCCTGTCCGATCACGAGCTCCGGGACCAGCGCCTGGCCGCATTCCAGCACGCTGTATGCTGTTGCGATCCGCAATGCGCCGGTCGCGCGATCGATCTCGATGCGCATCACGTGCCCGCACTCCGACGTGTAGCTTTGTCCGATCCGATTGAAGTCGGTGGGCGGAAACTTCACGTTGGAACGATCGATGCGAACATATTTGCCCGCGCCCCGGCGCACGGCCAGCGCATCGATGTCGGCCGTCCACGCCTGCCCGCTCACCACGAAGGTCGCCTGCGACCATGCCCAGCGGTTGAAGCCATGCGCCATCGCTCCGGTCACGCCATTGCGCCCATGCGCCCTTGCCGCGACCGCCGGCAACGCGAGTGGGGGGAGTCCCGGCATGACCAACTGCCCGTCTTTCCACCGCGCGGTCTTCCACTCGTTGGCCCTAGGATCGTCCGGCGCGATGCCCCACAATTCGAGCGCCGCCGGCCATAGACCGAAGCGGAAGACGATGCGCGCGGCCTCGGCTGTCGCGTGTGTGCCGACATGGGCGCCGATCGAGGCCGTGCTGGCTGTACTGATCGCAGGCACCCAGCGTGGATTGCGCGCTGCCGCGTCCTGCGTCTTCTGACTCATCGTGTAGGAGTCGCCGGAGGTCACGAGCGCCAGCGGACCGAATGTGTCCACCTGCGCGAGCGCGATTTCGTCAGCAACGCGACCAAGATGCGCTGCGACCCGATTGGCGAGCGCTGTTCCAATGCCGGTGCCCATCTCGACGTAGTCACAATGGATGGTGATCCGGCCTTCGGGATCGATCTCGACGGCCCCCAACGTACCGTCGCCTCCGGTGCCGTAGTCCTTGGTCGCGCAAGCGATGCCGGTACCGACCAGAATTCCCGCCTGCTGTCCGCGCGCCTTGTGCTCGGCGCGCTCCTTCCAGATCGGATGCTGCTCCAGCTTGTCCAGGATCTCCGGCGTGCGGATCGACACGATGTAGGGATTTCCCGCCATGGTGCGGCCGCCGGTCGCTAGCGCGTTGCGGCGGCGGAACTCGATCGGGTCGAGCGGAAGCGCCGTGCAGATCTCATCGACCAGCACTTCGAGCGCGGTCATCGTCTGCAAAGTTCCGTAACCGCGCATCGACCCTGCGGTCACGCCGCACGAGTGGAACGCATACGTCGTCACATCGACCTTTGGGACGTAGTAAATGCCAAGCGCGGCGTTGGCGCCGACGGTCGCCACCTGGCCCGAAAAATTGGCGAGACCTCCACCATCCAACGCATGGTCGGCGGCGAAGGCGACCATCTTGCCGGTCGCCCGATCGACGCCTATTCGCGTGCGGATTTTGAAGGCGTGCCGCTTGATGCCCAACTGAAACTGCTCGAAGCGGTTGTTCGCGAGCCGCACCGGACGATTCGGGAAGAACATCGCCGCCAGCGCGACGTAAAGCGGGAATGGCGTGTGGTCGCGACCGCCGAAACCACCCCCGCAATAGGCGAAATTGTTGTTGATGCGTGCCGGCTTGAAAGCCGCCTGTGCGTTGCCGAGCAGATAGGCGACCGATTCCGCGGCCTCGTAGGGCGATTGCACGCCAACGACGAGCTCGAGGTTCTTGCGGCGCGCGTCGTACCAGGCAAGGCCGCTTTCCGGTTCGAGAAACATCGGGTCGACCGACTGCGTCTCGAATTCGCGCTCCAGCACCAAGAGCGCCGGATTGTTGGCTGCGAGTTCCGCGCGGATCTTTTCGCCGTAGCTCGCGGCTTCGGCATAGTCTTGCCCGCTCGGAATCGGGAGGCGCGCCCAGACCGGGCGTCCCGAGCTCTCGAAGACCCCCGGACTAACCCAGCCGTTCTTGACCGGCGAGTAGACATCGGGCGCGTCGGGTGTCGGGCCAGCAACGCGCGTGAAACGAAACGCGCCGTAGTTCGGCATTTTAACCGGGCCGGTTTCTTGACCGAATTTCAGGACAGCTGCGTCGCGCAGGGCAAGCCGCGCCTGATCGAAGATGTCGAAATCCTCGAAGATCAACAGCGCCACCGGCTGCCCGAGATAGAGCGGCGTCTTGCCGACGGGGCAAAGGAGGTCGCCGGCATAGAATTCGGGAACGCGCGCGCCGATGCGCGCGAGGTCGGCGGCGGTCACCACCACCGCAGGCTTCAACGCACCGCTCAGGCGCGAAAGGTCGAGCCCGTCGTAAACGTGCGTCGCGTCCGCTGCTCGAATGAGCATGGCATGCGAGGTATTCGACGGCCAGCCGGGAAGATCGGCAGCGCGAAAATCGGACGCGTAGAGTTTCGCCCCAGTAACCTTGGCGACGCCGTCGATGCGGCCCACGCCCGTTGCAGCGGGGTTCCAGGCTTGTCTTCCGGGAAGCGTCTCGCGCGCCGCAAATGCAGCTTCCTCAGTCAACGCCAAACGCGACAGGCTGAGCGCGATGCCACTCGCCGCAGCCCCTTTCACGAACTCTCGCCGAGACGTCCACATCGCTCCCCCTCTCTATCGCATGGCACGATAATGGCAAGGCTTGCCTAGGTGCTGGGCGTCGGCTCCCTCGCAACCGGGCATTTTTCCGCCCGTAACACGTGCGACGGTGGCGCACCGGCTCGGCGCCACGCAGAAAAGGATGATCGCAATGGATCGCAAATTCATGGAAGAGGCAACGCGCCTGGCGATCGAGTCGGTCGAGAAGGGCTGGGGCGGACCGTTCGGGGCCGTGATCGTCAAGGACGGAGAAATCATCGGCCGTGGCCAGAACCGCGTGCTGCTTACCGGATGTCCCGTATTCCACGCCGAGATTACTGCGATCATCGATGCGTCGAGCCGGCTCAATCCGAAGGC
>JAFAHL010000503.1 GCA_019237215.1 Hyphomicrobiales bacterium
TTTTTCGGGGTGAAGCCCGACTGTATCATCAAGGGCGGCACGATCATCGCCGCCCAGATGGGCGATCCCAACGCCTCGATCCCGACGCCGCAGCCGGTGCACTATCGCCCGATGTTCGGCGCCTTCGGCAAGGCGCTCGTGGCATCATCGCTGGTGTTCGTGTCGAAAGCCGCGCTCAAGCGCGGCTTGCGCAACAAGCTCGGCGTCGAGAAAGAGTTCGTCGCGGTCGAAAATACGCGCGGCGGCATCTCCAAAAAGAGCATGGTGCACAACGGCGCGACGCCCAGGATCGAGGTCGATCCCGAAACCTACGAGGTGACCGCGGACGGCGAGTTGCTGACCTGCGCGCCGGCCGAGGTGCTGCCCATGGCGCAGCGCTATTTCTTGTTCTGAAGGCAGGATGCCATGCGGCGGGCGTGCGAGATCAGAACTGTCGGCAGCTGGAACGCCGCGACCGCCGTCGATCGCGTCGTGCTCGATGCGCAGGAGCGCCATCGCCGCAGGATCGCGTTGACGGGGGAGCGAGGCACGGCGTTTCTGCTCGATCTGCCGCACGCGATCGCGCTGAAAGACGGCGACGGCCTCGTGCTCGAGGACGGCGCCATCGTGCGCGTGGCCGGCAAGGCGGAGCCGCTGCTCGAGATCACGGCCGCAAGCCCGCAAGAGCTCGCCCGGCTTGCCTGGCACATCGGCAACCGCCACACCGAGCTGCAAGTGGTGGGCGACACGTTGCGCATCCGGCGCGACCGCGTGCTGGAAGACATGCTGCGCGGCCTCGGCGCGCGGCTCACACCGATCGAGGCGCCATTCGACCCGGAGCATGGTGCTTATGGGCACGCCCAGCAGCACCACCATGATGACCATGGCTGGTGAGAAGACTTATACACGGCGCAACGACGCACTCCACCTGTCCGGTGGGAAGGGGTCGGCTGCAAGCATGCGCCACGAGACGCAGCGCGCGCGGCTGTTCAGGAGTTGAGGCATGACGAGCCCACATGGTCCACTACGCGTCGGGGTCGGCGGCCCGGTGGGCTCGGGCAAGACCGCGCTGATGGACGCCTTGTGCAAGCGGCTGCGCGACCGCTACGAGATCGCGGCGATCACCAACGACATCTACACCAAATGGGACGCCGAATATCTCGTGCGCTCCGGGGCGCTTGTGCCCGAGCGGATCGCCGGCGTCGAGACCGGCGGCTGTCCGCACACTGCGATCCGCGAGGACGCCTCGATCAATCTCGCCGCGGTCGCACAGATGCAGAAGAAATTTCCGGCGCTCGATCTCGTTCTGATCGAATCCGGCGGCGACAACCTGGCGGCGACCTTTTCGCCGGAACTCGCGGACTTGACGCTCTACGTCATCGATGTCGCCGCTGGCGACAAGATTCCGTCCAAAGGTGGTCCGGGCATCACGCGTTCTGACCTGCTCGTGATCAACAAAATCGATCTCGCGCCCCACGTCGGCGCCTCGCTCGCGGTCATGGAGCGTGACGCCAGGCGTATGCGCGGCACGCGTCCCTTCGTGTTCAGCAATCTGCGCGCCGGTGAGGGCGTCGACACCATCGCCCGTTTCATCGAGGACAAGGGTGGGCTGCAGCGCGACAATAAAGGCGAAGTGGTCAAAAGCAAGTAATCGAAACGGCGCCCACGCTCCGTCTCCCACGTCCGTCATACGGCGCTCAGGAGCCTTCTAGGGGCGGCATTCGGCGCTGGTGCACAATGCGCCCCTAAAACATAAGGCCCGCTTTTGCCAGAAGGCGCGGGGCGTTCGTCAGAACGTCCGATGCCTGAACGCTGATGTTTGTCACGCAGCCAGGCGTTGCGCTGGGGGAAGCTGCGGCTATCATGGCCAAGCACAGGGTGGGCGAAGGCTTTATGTCGAGACCAATTCCGTTCCTTCTAGTAGACAAGCCCCTGATGGTGTTCGGGGGCCCATACAGCAATCTCGAAGCCACACGGGCCGTCCTGGACGAGGCAGTGCGGCTGTCGATTTCGGCCGATCGCATCATTTGCACTGGCGATGTGGTGGCCTACGGGGCAGATGCTGCCGCG
>JAFAHL010000689.1 GCA_019237215.1 Hyphomicrobiales bacterium
CACCGGCCAGCCGATCGTGCTCTATATGGCGATGCGAAATCTCGCGAAGATCGCCGACGAATTGATGCGCGGCGGTTTGCCACCCACCACACCCGCCGCGATCGTCGTCAGCGCAACAATGCTCGATGAGCGCATCGCCCTATCCACCCTCGATCGCGTGGCTGCCGACGCGCAGGCGCATCAGCTGGGCGCGCCATCGATCATTGTCATCGGAAACATCGTGAACGTGCGCGAACGCCTCATCGATGCCGTCCATATGGTGGAAAGCGAAGCTGCGCGATGACGGCGCGCGGTCTCATCATTGCAGCCCCCAACTCCGGCGCCGGCAAAACGACCGTGACGCTTGGCGTGCTTGCCGCGTTCAAAAGAAGGGGCATCGCAGTGCGGGCGGCGAAAGCGGGCCCCGACTATATCGATCCGGCGTTTCATGCCGCCGCCACCGGCGCCCAAGGCTTCAACCTCGACACTTGGGCGATGCCTCCCGCGCTGCTCGACGCGCTCATGGGTGAAACCGCATGTGATTGCGAACTGCTGGTGATCGAAGGCGTCATGGGGCTGTTCGATGGCGTAGCGGGGCCGAGCGGCCGCACCGGCGCCGCGGCCGACCTTGCCGCGCGCTTCGCCTTGCCGGTCGTGCTGGTCCTCGACGTGCAGGCTCAAGCACAATCCGCGGCGGCGGTGGTGCGCGGATTCTTGTCGCACGATCCCAACATCCGCATCGCGGGTGTCGTGCTCAACCGCGTCGGCAGCGACCGCCATCGCGCCCTGGTGGCCGATGCAATCGCCGAGTTGGGCGTTCGCGTCTTCGGCGCGTTGCCGCGCGAGGACCATGTCGTTCTGCCCGAGCGGCACCTCGGCCTTGTCCAGGCGAGCGAGCATGGGAACCTGCGATCGCGCCTCGATCGCCTCGCGGACATGGCCGAACGATACCTCGATCTCGAAGCCGTCATCGCTTGCGCTCGACCCGTCGCAACGGCCACGCCGGGCGCGATTTGCGCGCTGCCGGCCCCAGGCCAACGCATCGCGCTGGCGTCGGACGCGGCGTTTACGTTCGTCTATGCGCATCTGCTGGCCGGCTGGCGCAGAGCGGGCGCAGAGATCGCGCCCTTTTCACCGCTGGCCGATGAGCCACCGCCCGAAAGCTGCGACGTCTGCTGGCTGCCCGGCGGCTATCCGGAACTCCATGCCGGCGCGCTCGCTTCCGCGCAGCGCTTCCAGCACGGGCTCGCGCGCTTCGCGCAGACGCGGCCGGTCCACGGCGAGTGCGGCGGCTACATGGTGCTGGGCGAGGGGATCGAGGACGCGAACGGCACGCGCCACGCGATGACCGGCCTGCTCGCACACTCCACGAGCTTCGCCAAACGCAGGCTGCATCTCGGGTATCGTGAGGCACGCCTGCGCGCGGGCAGTCCCCTAGGGCCGATGGGCGCCATTGTGCGCGGACACGAGTTTCACTACGCGACGCTGTCGGCCGCGGGAACCGACGAACCGCTGGCCGAGCTTGCGGACGCGCAGGGGCGCGCGGTCGGCCCCGACGGCGGCCGCCGCGGCCGCGTCACCGGCACCTTCTTTCACGCCATCGCGCGGAAAGAGATCGACTGACGGCGCCCCGCCGCCGCCGAGCTAACGCGGCTTGTTTGCGACCCCCGCCTCGGCGAACGTCGCCATGCCGGCGTGACAGGCGAGCGCGGCGCGCAGCACCGACACGGCCACCGCAGCGCCCGATCCCTCGCCGAGCCGCATTCCGAGATCGAGCAGGGGAGCGAGACGAAGCTCGCCCAGCAGCATCCGATGTGCCGCCTCGGCCGAGACATGTGCGGCCAAGGCATGATCGAGCGCGTCCGGGCGCAGTTTTGCCAACGGCGCGACCGCCGCCACGCAGACGAAGCCGTCGAGCAGCACCGGGATGCGCCGGTGGCGCGCCGCGAGCGCCGCGCCCAGGATGGCGGCGAGTTCGCGCCCGCCCAACGCGGCTGCGCTCGACAGCGGATCACGCAGCAGCGCCGCATGGCGGGCGAGGCCCGTGTCGATCGCCGCGCGTTTTCGTGCCAAGCCCTCTTCGTCCACCCCGGTGCCGCGACCAGCCCAGCGAGCGCCGCCGCCGCCGAACAGTGCGGCCGCGATCGCTGCCGCCGCGGTGGTATTCCCGATCCCCATCTCACCGAGACACACGAGGTCCGCCCCTGATGAAACGGCCTCGTAGCCGGTGCCGACCGCCGCCAGGAAAGCGTCCTCGTTCATGGCCAAGGCTCGCGTGAAGTCTGACGTGGGTTGTTCGAGCGCGAGCACAATGACGCGGAGGTTTGCCCCGACCGTGCGAGTAAGCTGGTTGATCGCGGCGCCGCCAGCGGAAAAATTCGCCACCATCTGGGCCGTGACCTCGGCGGGATAAGCCGACACGCCCTGCGCCGTCACGCCGTGGTTGCCCGCGAACACCAGGATATCGACCCGATCGAGGCGGGGCATGCTTCGTCCCTGCCACCGCGCGAGCCACACCACGACGTCTTCGAGTCGCCCGAGGCTGCCGGGCGGCTTGGTGAGTTGGCCCTGGCGCTCGGCTGCGACGGCGGCGGCTTTGAGATCTCCAGTTGGCAAGTCGAGACACGCCGCCCGCAGCTCGTCGAGCGACGAAAAGCGCGGCGACTCGATCGCTGTGCCCGCCTTCCTCATGCCGGCGCCCGAACGTTGTTCCTGTTGTGAGCGGGGGATGTCCTGCTAAAATTGCGCCGACTTGTCACGACGCGCAATACCGTCCTGTCTTCGAGAAGAGCCGGAAGGGTGGCGTCACGCAGGGGCACGCGATGTCGCCGGTCGTTTCGCTCGGGCAGCTCGCGGCGGATTTGAGAGCCAGCGTGCTTTTTTGTACGCGGCTGCCGGTGCCCGGCGCTGCGACGATCACCGGCGCCGACATCGCGCGCGCGGGCTGGGCCTTGCCCGTCGCAGGCGCCATCGTGGGCTTGATCGCAGCGCTGGTCTATGGGCTCGCGCGTCTGGCCGACGTGCCGCCGTTTCCCGCCGCCGGTTTGACGGTGGTGGCGAGCCTGGTCGTAACCGGATGCTTGCATGAGGATGGATTGGCCGACGTGGCCGATTCGTTCGGCGCAAGCGCGCGCGAGCGCAAGCTCGAGATCATGCGCGACAGCAATATCGGCACATACGGCGTATGCGCGTTGCTCATGTCGCTGTTATTGCGGTCAGGCGCACTCGCGAGCATTGCGGAGCCGGCGCTCGCCGCTCCGGTTCTGGTTGCGGCTCACATGGCAGGGCGCGCCGGCATGCCGCTGTTCATGCGGCTGGTCCCGCCGGCAAGAGCCGACGGCCTTTCCGTCGGCGCCGGCACGCCGCCGCGCGCGAGCGCGATTGTCGCGCTGCTCATCGGCATGCTCGCGCTTGGCGTCGGACTTGGACCGGCGGCGGGCGTTTGTGCGTTCGCGCTGATCGCGGTCGCCTTCGCATCGCTGGCATGGTCATCCGTGCGGCAGATCGGTGGCCAGACCGGCGATGTCCTGGGCGCGTTCGAGCAAATCGGCGAGATCGTCGTCCTGCTTGCCGCGGCGGCAAATATCGGGGGATGATCCTGTCCAACGCCGATGCGACGCGTGCACTGGCCGGAGCGCGCGGTGTGGTGACGGCATTGAGGGATGGTGCATGAAGGCGCAGATCCAAGACTCCACGGGGGGCGGGCCAACGGATTTCGACGAGGGTTTCCGCGCGCGTTTGCGCGACCTGCTCGTGTGGCGGCGCGACGTCCGGCGCTTTCGACGTGAGGCGCTGCCGCGTGGGACCTTGGAGCGTTTGATCCGGCTCGCGTGTCTTGCCCCCTCGGTGGGGCTGAGTCAGCCCTGGCGGTTCGTCATTGTCGATGATCCCGCCCATCGCGCCGCCATCCGGAAGAATTTCGAGAGCTGCAACGCCGCCGCCCTCGCGGCCCAAAATCAACAGCGCGCGACCGCGTATGCCCGGCTCAAGCTCGCCGGCTTGGACGACGCCCCGTCTCATCTGGCGGTGTTCGCCGATCCTTCGACCGCGCAGGGCCACGGCCTCGGGCGTCACACCATGCCGGAGATGATCGAGTATTCGGCGGTGACGGCGATCCACACGATCTGGCTGGCGGCGCGCGCCGAAGGCATCGGCCTGGGGTGGGTATCGATCCTCGAGCCCGCGGCCGTCGCAGCCACCCTCGATGTGCCCTCGAATTGGAAGTTCATCGGCTACCTCTGTCTTGGATTTCCGCAAGCCGAGGATGACATCCCCGATCTGGAGCGCTCGGGCTGGGAGCAACGTCAAGCTCCTTCGTCGGTTGTGATTCGGCGCTAGCAGCGCGCTCGCCGATCCGTCCCCGGGAGTCCGGGGCCGCTTCCCGCGAGAGACGTGTCGGAACTTTCGCGCGTTCCTTGCGGTTGAGAAGCGTCGAAAACTTTTCGACGGAGGTTCACGATGGCAACGAGAGCACAAAGACGGGCGGCAAGACGCAACATCCGTCGCGCGCGAGGCGCGCGAGGCAGGTGGCGATGATCCGCAAGCTCAAGTCAGGCGGCTATCGGCTCTATTCGCGCAAAATCAACCCGAAGACCGGGCGCCGCCGCAACCTCGGCACGTTTACGACGCGCGCGGCGGCCGAGAAGCAGGAGCGCGCGGTGCAATACTTCAAGCGCCATTGAGGCTGCTGCCCGTCCGCGCATCCGACCTTCCCAAACGGAGCTTGGGCCTGCGTGCAGTCGATGCGCGGGAACTCATGGCTGGGCCGAACGTTGAAGCCAAAGCTCAGCAAAAAAAGGGTGGTAGCCATGCGTGCAGTCGCAATGATTTACGTCGCTGTCGCAGCGCTGGCCGTGGGCAGCGCTGCCCTGGCCCAGAACAACGCGGATCAACCATCAGCTCCTAGCGCCAGCGGACAAACCACGGGGCAAGCAAACAGCGGCACCGGGCAATCGACGAACGTCAGAGAGGCGCCGATCGGTCATCGGCAGCCCACGGCCAAGGATGTACCGCCGAGGAATGAGGACAGCCGCGGCATAAGATCTCCCGAGGACGAGGCGGTCGATAGGAAGCTGCGCATCTGCCGTGATTGCTAGGCTTTGCTTTGCCCCGCGTCGTGCCGACAGGGAGCTTTCGTGTCACCTCCCTGATTGCTACCTTTTTGATCCCGGCTTAGGTCTCACTGGCTCAATGTGCTTGTCTGTGCGCTTCGCGCCCGTGTAGCGGAGTGTCGAAGACGGAGACGAACCGGGAGAGCGAGATGCGGCGATCGATCGGGTTGATCTTCGTTGCCATGCTGGTCATCAGCCCGCAGCGCGCATGGGCGCTTGCGAATCCGGCGTCGGTGTTCTGCGTCCAGAGCGGCGGCAAGAGCGAGATCCGCAAAGGCGCACGCGGCCAATACGGCGTCTGCCGGCTTCCCGATGGTCGGGTGGTGGACGAGTGGGCCTACTTCCGGGCGATGAAGGGACGCGCCCGCTAGGGCCTATCCCGATCAGATTGAATCACGCCGTCATTCCCCGCGTCTTGCTTACTTGACGTAACAAGCCGCATTGAAACTCCGCTCATTCCCGCGCATAGCGTGTCGAAGACGCGCGTAAACGCGCTTATGGCGGGAATCCAGGAGAAGCTGGGTCCCCGCTTTCGCGGGGACGAACGGACTTTGACAGCCGCCCAAGCATTAATGGCGGTCCTTACTCGTCCGGCATGTCGGCGATCGGCACACTCTCCACCTCGTGCCCGTGCTGGTCCACCACGGTGACGAACCATCCCTGCCAGGTCCGGCCCGGCTTGACTTTGCCGTGTCTGAGTTCACTTGCCAGCACCACCGCCTCCTGACGCGCCGCGGCGTTGCCCGGCAAGTCCATTCCCTTTGGATTGTC
>JAFAHL010000755.1 GCA_019237215.1 Hyphomicrobiales bacterium
CCTCGGCCGCATCGTCGAGCCGCGCCATGTCGCCATGATGAATGCGATGATGCGCGAGACGCTCGTTTCCGGCACCGCGCAGAAGGCGCAACTTCCGGGCTGGCAGGCCGCCGGCAAGACCGGCACCAGCCAGGATTTCCGCGACGCCTGGTTCATCGGCTATACCGGCCACATCGTCGCCGGCGTCTGGCTCGGCAACGATGATTCCTCCCCGACCAAGAAGGCAACCGGCGGCGGCCTGCCGGTCGACATCTGGTCGCGGTTCATGAAGGTCGCGCATCAGGGCGTGGCGGTCGCAGCCCTGCCGGGACTTTCAGCCGCGCCGTCGCTCGCCTCGGCGCTGCCGAACATCGCGCCGCCGCCGCCGGTTGCCGGCCAAGTGAGCGGACAGGGTGGCGGTCAATCGGTTAGACCGCAGCCCATTGAGCCTGGGCTCGACGGCTGGTTTCTCGACCGGCTGTTCGGACGCCGGTGATCTCTCCGTTGTCGTCCCCGCGCATAGCGCGTCGAAGACGCGCGTAAACGCGCTTATGCTGGGGACCCATATTCCAGAGACGGTGGTTATGGGTCCCCGCTTTCGCGGGGACGACAGTTCCAAGTCGTGTGCTAATTTCGAAGCGATCCGGAGTAGCGCATGCGGCTCAAGGACAAGGTCGCCATCGTCACCGGCGCCGCCCACGGCATTGGGCTGGCGATCGCCCGGCGCTACGTCGCCGAAGGCGCGCGCGTCACCATCGCCGACGTCGACACCGCCGCCGGCGAGGCCGCGGCCCGTAGTCTGGAGCACGCCCGCTTCGTCGCCACCGACGTCGGCGATGCGGACAACGCCGAGAACGTGGTCGCTGAAACCTGCCGCGCGTTCGGCGATCTCGACATTGTGGTCAACAATGCCGGCATCATCCATGGCGCCGATTTCCTCGATCTGACCGAAGCCGATTTCGACCGCGTGCTGCGGGTCAACCTCAAGGGCGCGTTCCTCGTCGGCCAAGCCGCCGCGCGGCGCATGGTCGCGCAGGTGACGGCCGGCAGGGGCGCCGGCACCATCATCAACATGAGCTCGATCAACGCCGTCGTGGCGATCGCCAATCACACGCCGTATTGCGTGTCGAAGGGCGGGATCGACCAGCTGACCAAGGTGATGGCGCTCGCGCTGGCGCCCCACGGCATCCGCGTCAACGCTATCGGTCCCGGCTCGATCATGACCGACATCCTCAAGGCGGTGGCGACCTACAAGGACGCCAAACGCAGGATATTGAGCCGCACGCCGCTCGGGCGGATCGGCGACCCCGACGAGATCGCCTCGATTGCCGTCTTCCTCGCTTCGCCGGAGGCAAGCTATATCACCGGAGAGACGATCTACGCCGACGGCGGCCGGCTCGCGCTCAACTACACCGTGCCGATCGAGGACAAGGCGCTGGAGTGAAGAAATCGGGTTGTCCAGAGCATCTGTTCGTGCGGAGCCGAATCAGCGCGAGCAGCGAACTCGGTCTGCTCCCTCCCCCGCTTGCGGGGGAGGGTTGGGGAGGGGGTGAGCGTGTGCATATGAATCCTTTTGCATGCCCCCCGATCTTGTTGCATGCCCCCTCCCTAGCCCTCCCCCGCAAGCGGGGGGAGGGAATGCACCGAGTTGGCGGCGCTAAACTGATTCAAGCAGAAACGAACATGCTTTAGGACAACAGACGTCAATGGCCGCCAAGCGCCCGCCGGCATTGGATAAGATCGACGTCAGGATTCTCGCGGCGCTGCAGCGCGACGGCCGCTCGACCATCCAGAAACTGGCGCAGACGGTGGGACTGTCGGCGCGGGCGTCGCTCGAACGGGTGCGGCGCCTGGAAGCCTCAGGCGTCATCGCCGGATATCAAGCCGTGGTCGAGCTTTCCCGGCTGGCGCGGCCGGTCAACGTCTTCGCCGAAATCATTCTCGAGCGGCAGGCCAATCGCGGCCGGTTCGAGAAGCGGCTCGCCGCGATCGACGAGATCGTCGAGTGCTGGGAGGTCAGCGGCGCCGTCGATTACATGGCACGCTTCGTTTGCGCCGATCTCGCCGCCTACGAGGAGCTCACCAGCGCGCTGATCGACGATGAGAATCTTGGCGTCGCCCGCATCGTCAGCCATGTGGCGTTGCGCCCGGTCCGCCGCTTTACCGGCTATCCCGACTCGCTCATCGCACGCAAACCGGCGAAGGGTTAACGAACCGCCGTTTCGGCCGCGCCGCGCCGGCGCGACCGCCGAAACCGCCGCGGCGCGTGTCGACTTCCGCCGCACGGGCCGGAACCACGACATAAATGTGATTCGCAATGCGAGCGGTGATTCGTCCGCGCCAGTGCGGGAGACGTGCCATGAACACCATCGAGAACGCCATCGAGCTCGAGACGCGCTACAGCGCCCATAATTACGCGCCGCTTCCCGTCGTGCTGACGCGCGGGAAAGGCGCGCATCTTTGGGATACCGCCGGGCGGCGCTACGTCGACATGATGAGCGCCTATTCGGCGG
>JAFAHL010000073.1 GCA_019237215.1 Hyphomicrobiales bacterium
CAAAGACGGGGCGGAGGCTGGTGGCTGCGGTCACCCCAGCACGCGTGCGCCACTCGTCGAACATGGGACCGACTTTCAACGCTAGGACACCCGTCAAACGGGGCAGTAGCGTCAACGCAACGCACGCCTTCTCCCCCCAGTCGCCCGATAACCAACTCGCCATACTATCAACCCCACCCGGCCCGACCACTTAATTAAAAGACATGTTCGGCCTAAGGCAGCGCACCGGCCGCCCCCTGCCGGGGCCGTTCATGGCTTTCAAGTAGTTGATTTGAAACGCTTTATTCGCGGGAAGCGCGATCGCTGCCAAGCTCAACCCCGCGCGCCTTGGCCCGCGTGCGCGCTAGGCGGCGAAGCCGGTCTTTGCCGTCTTGGCGGCGGCGAGATACCAGTCGAGGATCTCGGCGCCGTTCCAGTGCAGCACGCCCTCGAAGCGGCGCGCATGATCGTAAATCGCCTCGAGGTACTTGATGCGATGCGGTTGGCCGCTGATGTAGGGGTGGATCGCCAGCGCCATGATCTTGGCGCGGCTCTTGCCCTCGGCGTAGAGGCGGTCGAACTGGTCGATCGCCCGCTTGGCGAGATACTCGCTCTCGTGGTGCTGGATGATCATGATGCCGATGTCGTTGATCTCGACCGTGTAGGGTAGCGTAACCAGCGGCCCCTTGGCGGTGCGGATGACGGTCGGCTCGTCGTCATAGACCCAATCGCCGATATATTTCACGCCGGCGCCAACCAAGAGCTCCGGCGTTTCCAGCGTCTGGGTCAGGCCCGGTCCCAACCATCCCACGGGACGTTTGCCGGTGAAGCGCTCGAGGATGTCCATGGACCGATTGATCATCGCGGCCTGATCCTCGACCTTGTGAATCGGGATTTGATCGTAGGCGTGGCCCATGAATTCCCAGCGCAGGCGTTTCGCTTCCTCAGCGACACGGGTGTAGTCCTCGCAGGTGCGCGCGTTGATGGCGAGCGTGGGCCTGATCCCGAGCCGCTCGTAAAGCTCGAAGAAGCGCCAGGCGCCCACTCGCATGCCGTATTCGTGCCAGCTCCAGTGCGGCACGTCGGGAAGCAGCGGCACGCCCGTGGGCGCCGGGAGGACTTGGCGCGGCATCGGCCGCCCGATGTCCCACACCTCGTAGTTGACGATGGTCCAGAACGCGAGCCGCGCATTGCCGGGCAGTTTGAGCGGCGGCCGGTCGACGATTGCCGAAAAATCGCAGCGTTCCCGGGGCAGCATGGGGGTCGTCATGGGCTGGGCGCTCCATTGGGCTCTCGCGCCATGATAGGGCGCGGCGGCATCATGATCCACCGCGCGCGCCCGCCCGCCCCGCGGTGCGACATCTTCGCGGAGAAGACGCGCGGCAGAGCGGCTATGCTGCGTCCAATGCCGCACCCGATGAGGCGGAAAAGGGAATGGACCTGAGAAGTGGGCAGCCGCTGGCGGCGGGCCGCGACCGCGCGTCTCGTTGGCGCGACGAACCGGCGCAAGCGCCGCTCGAGGATCGCGCCAAGCCGTGGCTCGCAGGCGCTGGGCGAGCGGCGGCCTCGACGGCGCGCGTTCCGCGCGCCGTCACCGTCGCGATCTTCCTGCTCGTCTTCCTGTTGCCGGTCTGGCCGTGGCTTTCCGGTGAGGTGACGATCCCGTGGGATGCGAAATCGCAATTCTTTCCGCAGGTGCAATTCCTCGCAAGCTCGTGGGCGCGCGGCGAATGGCCGTGGTGGTCGCCGAACGTCTTTGCCGGCTGGCCGCAGATTTCCGATCCACAGTCGCTCTTGTTCGCGCCGCTCTACGTCCTGCTGGCCGCCTTCAATGCCGCGGTCAGCCTGCGCGCCTTCGACGCCGTGACTTTCGCCTATCTGTTCCTCGGTGCGGTCGGGATCATCCTGTTGTTCCACGATCGCGGCTGGCACGCGGGCGGCGCGCTCGTGGCCGCGATGGCATTCGCGCTCGGCGGCTCGGCCAGCGCGCGCATTCAGCACACCGGTCAGGTCGTCAGTCTGGCCTACCTGCCCCTTGCGCTCTGGCTGCTGGCGCGCGCGCTCGAGCGCTCGTCCTGGCGTGCGGGCCTGGCGGCCGGCGCGGTCGGCGGGCTGATGGCGATCGGACGCGATCAGGTCGCCTTGCTGTCGCTCTACGTGCTCGCCGGTTTTGTGCTGGCGCACTGGGTGGCGGGCAAGGCGACGCTCGCGCGCGTGCGCGCGAGCGTCAAGCCGTTGGCCGCGGTTGCGGTGAGCGGCTCGCTCATTGCCGCCGTACCCATCATCATGACCACGCTGCTGGCGGCGCGCTCGAACCGTCCCGAGATCAGCTTCGCGTCGGCCGTGGCCGGCTCGATCCATCCCGTGCACCTGCTGCAATTCGCCTTTGCCGATCTCTTCGGCGCGATGGACCCGAGCATCGAATACTGGGCGCCGCAGAGCTCGATCTGGGACGCCGCCTGGGGATCGCCGGGGCTCTATCTCTCCCAAAATATGCCGCTCGTCTACGCCGGCGCGCTGACCTTCCTCGCTGTGGTGTCATTCGGCCTCATTCGCGGCCTCGCCTGGGCGGGTGAGATCAGGTTCTTCACCATCGCCGCGGCCTTCATGCTGCTCTACGCGCTCGGCGCGTATACGCCGGCCTTCCACCTGATGTACGAGCTGCTACCCGACGTGGCGCTCTATCGCCGTCCGGCTGATGCCACCTTCGTGCTCGTTGCCTTGATCGCGGTGATTGCCGGCTATCTCGTCCATCGTTGGCTCACCGGCGCGGTGGCGCCGGCCACGCGCTTGCAACGCGCGCTCGAGATCGCGAGCCCCATTGCACTCATCGCCGGCGCGCTGGCGCTGGCCGCTTCCGTCGTCGGCATCCAGCCGGCGCTCCTTCCCGTGGCGACCGCGGTCGTCTTCACGGCGGCGGCGATCGCGGTTCTCGTGCTGGCGCGTCGGCTCGACGCGCGCTCGCCCGTGGCCGCCGTCGCGTTGATCGCGACATTCATGGCGCTCGACCTCGGCTGGAACAACGCTCCGCATGTTTCGACCGCGCTGCCGTCTGCCCGATTCGACGCGCTGCGTTCGAACACCGACGACGAGACGGTGCGGCTCCTCAAGGCGCGGCTCGCCGGCGCCGCCGCGCCTGATCGGCGCGACCGCGTGGAGTTGATCGGAATCGAATATCACTGGCCAAACCTCTCGCTCGCACACGATTTCGATCACGTATTCGGCCACAATCCGCTGCGGCTGCGCTGGTTCGAGGAGGCGACGCACGTGGGCGACACCGTCGCCGTTGCGAGCCAGCGCGTGTTTTCCCCGCTCTATCCCTCCTACCGTTCCGCCTTCGCCGATCTCCTCGGCGTGCGTTTTATCGCCACCGGCGTGCCGGTGGAACAGATCGACTCCTCGCTCACGCCCGGCGATCTCAATTTCATCGCACGCACGAAGGACGCCTACGTCTACGAGAACCCGCGCGCGCTGCCCCGGGTGATGCTGCTCACAGACTGGCGCCTCGCCAATTTCGACGAGCTCTTGCGTGTCGGCTGGCCGAGCGTCGATCCGCGTCGCACCGTGCTGCTCAAGAAGGCGCCGATCGGATTCTCGCGCAGCGCGGCCGCCGGCACGGTCGGCAGCGCGCGCTTGCTGCGCTACGCCAACACCGAAGTGGTGGTCGAAGTCGAATCGCCGGCCGGCGGCATTCTGCTGCTCAACGATGTCTGGCACCCATGGTGGCGCGCGAGCATCGATGGGGCCGACGTCGAAATCCTCAAGGCAGACGTGATCTTTCGCGCCGTGGTCTGTCCGCGCGGGCGGCACAAGATCCGTTTCACCTTCCATCCCTTCGCCGGCGCCTTGGCGGAGGTGGTGGGTAAGATGACGCCTAACGCGAGGCCGTAGGTTGCGCACGGTCCGCAATCGAGCTTCGATTCCCAGCTGCGGCCGCAATGGCCGCGCCGGCCATCTCTCGATGACCGCGTGGCGAGCTGCCCAGGCGTTGCGGTCGCGTGCGTGATTTTGCCAACGTTACGACCTGGACCCATCCTGCGCAGATCGCATAAGGTCGCGCGCGTCGAATTCCCCACCTCTCCTTCCCCGGCAGTTGCCCCGGCCCATGCTGGTATTTCGGCGAGTTTCGTCGCTCATCATGTTGGCGATGGCCTGGCTCTCGCCGGCGGCGCCGGCGCAGGCGCAGGATTATCCGTCTCGCCCGGTCAAGGTGATCGTGCCATTCGGCGCCGGCGGTCCGACCGATATTTTCACCCGTGCGCTCGCCGAGGAGCTGCGCAAGGCGCTCAAGGAGCCGTTCGTGATGGAGAACCGGCCGGGCGCCGGAACCATCATCGGCTCCGAGGCCGCCGCCAAGTCTTCGCCCGACGGCTACACGTTGCTGATGATTTCTGCGACGCAGACGACCACCGAAACGCTCGTTCCCAACAAGTCGTACAAGTTGTTGCGCGATTTCGTGCCGGTCGCTTCGCTGCTCAATTCCGAGCTGGTGATGGTCGTGCACCCCTCGCTCGGCGTGAACACGGTCAAGGAATTCATCGCGCTCGCCCAGTCGAAGCCCGGCGTGCTCAATTATGCCTCCTCGGGAGTGGGCTCGAATTATCACATGGCGGGCGAGCTTTTTAAGAACCTGACGGGCACGAATATCCTGCACGTCCCCTATAAGGGCAGCGCCGGCGCGCGCAACGACATCATCAGCGGGCAGATCGAAATGATGTTCGACTCGGTGCCGAGCATGGCTCAGATGATCCAGGTCGGACGGGTCAAGGCGCTAGGGACGACCGGCAAGGTCCGCTCAGCCATCCTGCCCGACGTGCCGACGCTGGCAGAGGCCGGTGTTCCCGGCTACGAAGCGACGATTTGGATCGGCGTGATGGCGCCAGTGGGAACTCCGCAACCGATCGTCACGTTGCTGAACACCGAGATCAATAAAATCCTCGCGCGCGCGGACGTGAAGGACGCATGGCAGAAGCAGGGCGCGGCGCCGATGTCGATGACGCCCGGCGAATTCGGCGCCTTCGTGCAATCCGAGACCGACAAATGGGCCAGCCTCATCAAAGCCAACGGTATAAAGCCCGAATGAGCGCGCTGACACGTCGAGAACGAGGAGTTCCGCAATGAACAAGCCCATTTCGCCCGCCGCCGTCATCCGCGGCGAGGAGCACTGGACCGAGAAGGGCAGCGATGTCCGCCTGTTCCTGTGGAACAAGCACGCCGGCGATCCCTCGGGCCCCGCCGGCAGCATCTTCTTCGTGCACGGCTCGTCCATGGCCTCGCAGCCGACCTTCGACCTGCAGGTGCCGGGGCGCGCCGATTCCTCGGCCATGGATTTCTTCGCGCGGCGCGGCTACGACACCTGGTGCGTCGACATGGAGGGCTACGGCCGCTCCACCAAGACCCGCGACAACAACGCCCCCATCGCCTACGGCGCCGACGACTGCTTCGCGGCCGCGAGCTATATCGAAAAGGTGCGCGGTAAGCGCCCGCTTCTGGTCTACGGGATTTCGTCGGGCGCATTGCGCGCGGCCTTGTTCGCCCAGCGCCACCCGGAGATGGTCGCGCGGCTCGCGCTCGATGCCATGGTGTGGACCGGCGAAGGTTCCCCGACGCTTGCCGAGCGCGGCAAGCGGCTGCCCGAGTTCCGCGCCAAGAACCGGCGTCCGATCGATCGCAAATTCGTGCGCTCGATCTTCGAGCGCGACCATCCCGGTACCGCCGATGACGTCGTCATCGAGGCGTTCGCCGACGCCATCCTCAAGCTCGACGACTCCGTGCCGACCGGCACCTATGTCGACATGTGCGCCAATCTGCCGGTCTGCGATCCCGAGAAAATCACGGTGCCGACCCTCATCATGCGCGGCCAATACGATGGCATCGCGAGCTTTGCCGACCTCGTGAAGTTCTTCGAGCGGTTGCCCAACCCGGACAAGCAATTCGCTGTCATGCCGGGCATCGCGCATGCCTCGTTTCATCAGAAGAACTACGCCATCTGCTACCACATCCTGGAAAGCTTCTTCTCGCAGCCGGCGTCGATCTACAAGGGCGGACTTTGATCCCTCTCTGACTGCGCCGCGCGATCAGGATTTGCGAGATGGCCCGCAGCCGCGAGCGCCTGCGCCTCACAACTAGCCGCGAAAGAGAAAATTAACCGGCGCAAGCGCGCGCGGTTTCCATGCTTCCGCCATGCTGTTGCCGAATATCGATTGCCTAAGGGAGAACGGGGGACCGGGGGATGACCTTTCACCGCCCATGGGGGTGTCTTGGCGCGCGTCTCGCCGCAATTGCGGTAACGGCGCTCCTTAGCGCCTGCGCAGGCGAGCGCGACCTGCCGGCTGAGCCGAGCTTCTATGCCAGCCTCGCGACCAAGGACGCGCACGTCGACGCGGCGATGGCCGCCTCCATGATCTCCGGCTACCGCACCAACAACGGGCTCACGGCGGTCACCCTCGATCCGGAGCTCATGAAGCTCGCGGAGGCGCAGGCCCAGGCGATGGCGAGCCGCGACACCCTCAGTCACGACATTGCGCGCAGCTTCCACGACCGGCTCAAGGGCGGGGGCTATCACGCCCGCACCGCGGCGGAGAATGTCGGCGCCGGCTACCACACCCTGGCGCAGGCCTTCTCCGGCTGGCGCGACTCGCCGCCCCACCGCGACAACATGTTGCTCAAGGGCGCGACCCGCATGGGCATCGCCGCGGCCTACGCGCCGAAATCCAAATACAAGGTGTTCTGGGCGCTCATCCTCGCGGAGCCCGACGAGCGGCGGGGGTAGGGGCGCAGCCCGCATCGCCACGAAGGCGCTCACGCGGCGGGCTCGGCCGTCAAGTCGAACAGCGCCGGCCCGAAGGTCGCGCGTGCCTCGTTGATGAGCGGCTCGACCGCGGCCGCGAAGGCATCGTGCTCGCCGGCGCCGAGGTCGACGATCTCGCAGCCCTGCGCCTCGATGGCTTTGCGCGCGTCTTCCTCCTCTTGCACGTGCAGTCCGCGCTGAAACGCTACCGCTTCCGTCACGGCGCTTCGCATGGCGTCCTGAAGATCGGCGGGCCAGGCATCGAACGCCGTGCGGTGGAGGAAGATCGGCCGCGAGATGTAGAAGTGATTGCTCAGCGTGTGGAAGCGGTGGAACTTGTGCACGCCATAAGTCACGGTGTTCGAAAGCGGATTCTCCTGCGCGTCGATGGTGCCGGCGGCGATCATCGCGATCGCCTGGGTCAGATCCATGCGCATCGGCACCGCGCCGAGCAACTCGAATGTCCGCGCCTGCACTTTGCTCGGTAGGACGCGAATCCGCAAGCCCGCGAGGTCCTTGGGCGCGTGCACCTCCCGTACGCGATTCGAGATGTGCCGAAAGCCGTTCTCGAACCAGCCGAGCACGCGGTAGTTCGCGCGCTCCTCGATCTTGCGGGCGAGCACGTCGCCGAGCGCGCCGTCCATCGCCGCGCGTGCGGCCTGCGTGCGCGCAAACAGGAATGGCAAATCGGCGATGCCGAGCTCGGGCACCCGATCGGTCAGGTAGCTCGACGATTGGTAGCCGAGCGTCAACAGCCCGTGCTCGACCAGCCACAGAATGTCCTCGGCGCGATAGCCGAGCTCCATGATGTTCCAGACGTATTTGACGTCGACGCGATCGCCGAATTCGGCCGTCAGCCGGTCGCCGATGAACTTGAGCGCGCGGCTGAAGCCGGTGCTCGCGGGGCCGTAGCCTCCCATGCGGATTTGGATCGGGTCGGGCATGCGT
This sequence comes from Hyphomicrobiales bacterium, assembly GCA_019237215.1. Taxonomy (GTDB): domain Bacteria; phylum Pseudomonadota; class Alphaproteobacteria; order Rhizobiales; family Xanthobacteraceae; genus VAZQ01. The sequence goes on from JAFAHL010000073.1 coordinate 7,718, forward strand.
TTTCTCGCCAAACCTTCTTCTTGCCAAGCCTTCTTCTTGCCAAGCCTTCGCGTCAGGACGGCGGTTGCGTCATCGCGACCGCGATTCCGGAGGCGGCCAGGCCGAGACCCAGCGCCAGCAGGATGCCGGCCACGCCGGTCGCGGCCGCGAGCACGCCAGCGAGCGCGGGAAAGACGATTTGCCCGACGCGATTGCCGGTCATCCGCAGCGTCAGCGCGGTGCCGCAGACTTCGGGCGGCGCAAGATGCATGACGCCCGAAAGGGTCAGCGTCGAGGCGATGCCCATGGCAAAACCCAGCCAGATGAGAATTGCGTACATCGTCGGCAGCGACAGCGGCAACGCCAGGACCAGAAAGCCGGCCGCGCTGCCGAGCATGCTGATCAAGGTGAGCGGCGCGCGGCCGATGGCAAAGATCAGCCGGGCGTAGAACACGCGCGAGACCAGCGAAGCAAGCGAGCGGACGGTCAAGAGCAAACCGATGTGATCCGAACCGATGTGCCGTTCCGCGCCGAGCGCCGGTAGATAGATCACCAGCAGATCGAGCGACGTGACCGTCACCACGCTCGAGAGCATCACGGCGGCAAAGCCGCGGAGCGTGAGCAGTTTGCCGATCGGGACGAAGTCTCCCGGGTCATGACGGCGGGCTTTGAGTGCGGCGGGCCGGATCAACAGCGCGACGATCACGCTCGCGGCCGCGGCGGCGAGGCCGATGGCGAATAATAGGCGCGTCGGCGGCAGCGCCGCCGAGCCTCCGAGCCATCCGACCACGAATGGGCCGAGCCCCTGTCCGATCGACGCCGCGACCATGTAGTAGCCGAGCGCGGTTTCCCGGCTGCGCTCGCCCCCGGAGCGCACCGCCAGCATCTGATGGCCGGCCATGCAAAACATGTGGCCGAAGCCCAAGAGCACGGAGAATCCGAGCAGATGCATCGCCGAGGACGGCCAGGCCCAGAAGCCGATGCAGGCCGCGAATACCAGCGCCGAGCCGAGCCAGGCCGCCCGGGCGTCGTTACCGCGGTCGATCCAGCGTCCCACCCGCAGGGCCGTGAACACCGGGATGATGGCGAAACCCGTGGCGATGATGCCGAGCCAGACGACGGGAAGGGCAAGCTCGATCGCCCGGTAGGAGGTCGTGATCCGGACGATGAGGATCAGCGTCTGGATCAGCATCACATGGGCGAGGAACGGGATCAGCAGGCGATAGTCGATGTCGCTCTCTGGGGCGACGCGCGCGCTCGGCTCCTCAATCATCGAAGGATCGTATCTCGAAACCTAGTGTCCCGATTCCGAAGTTCGCAAGTCCGTGTAGTGCATCCTTATGCGAACTTCGGAATCAAAGGGACACTAGCAAGCTTTTGGCACTCGTGTGGTTTTCGGATCTGAAGTTCCTAGGCGAGTTCGCTGCATACCCATAGGAACTTCAAATCCACCACACGACGTGGACTGCGCCCGGCGGCGGTCACTTGTGTTTACCGGCTCACGGGCGCGGGGCATAGGCTGCTGGACCTGCCGCGCGTCGCAAATGCGCATTGGTGGGGACGCGAGCGACGCCGGAGGGGGCCGTCGTATCGTCTCGCCGATGGGCTCCAAGCGGTGGAAAATCATGCTGTAGGAACCCCTAACGCGGGACTTTGCGCTACGGCCCCGCCGTCAGTTGGTCCCCGTGAGGCCAATTTTTTTCCTTATTTATCAATTCAACTTCCCCCCGTTGGGGATCACCTTCTGGGGTTGGGGATCACTCGCTTTCGTCTGGCTTGGAAAGTGCGGGCGTTGACGCGGTTGTCGCCCTGGGGAGGGTCGCGCGCACGCCGGTTCCAGCGGGACATCTCCGCCCAGAGTGATCGGCAGGGGGACTTTCGCTTGGCGGGACAGCTGGTCACCGTGGTGCGACATCCGCGCGCCCTCGTGGCATTGCGCCGGACTCGCATACGACTGTCACCGTTGCGGCCGGCGCTCGAAGGGACGCTGCGCCGACCGACGACCGTCCTGACGTTGCGCCGGTCACTAATCGCTCGCGTGCTGCGCCGATCGGCAATCGTTTTGGGCGCGATACTTCCTCGCGCCATGTTCGGGCTCAAGCTCGCAGCCGGCGCCTTGGCCGTGGCCATGGTGGCTTTGGCCATCATGAACTACCGCGACGCCGAACCGGCCGCGACCGGTGGCGATCCCGCCAACAACGAAACCGTCGTCTATCGTCGGGCGGCGCCCTCCCAGCCCCGCTCGGAAGGCGTCGACGCAGCTGGCCGAAAAGACGACGCCGGCGCCCCTTATCCGCGCGCGGTTCAAACCGTGCGGTTCGTCAATCCCGATCCGCCCCTATCCATCGCGGCCGCGGCGCGCCAGGCGATCAGGCGCGCGCTGATCAAGGTGGGTGCTTTCGTTGCGTTCCCGGGCAAGGAGTCGGCGGAGCCGGAAAGCATCGAGCTGCGTCGCAAGCGGGGCTCCACAATCCTCGACGGCGTCGACGACTATCTGTGGGAGGTCTATCAACGAGCGCCCGTCAAAAAGGATTCGAGTGGCGACTTCACGTGGAAGGACCCGACCGCCGCCAAGCGCATGGGCCTGTCCTTGCAGGATTACGTGATCGGCGGCATGGATCCCGGCTTCCGCGAGCAGCTCTACAATGCGGGACGCGCGATGGACGCCGACGGCATTAACTGGTCGATGTTGAGCGCATTCCGTGACGACTATCGCCAACGTCTCGCCGCAGGCTTCAAGGCCCGTGGCGGCAACTCCTTGCATGGCGGAAGCCGGCGAACCGGCGGTTATGGCCACGGCCGCGCCGTCGACGTCACCGCTGTGGACGGAAGCGATCCGGAAGACGTCTGGAAATGGATCGACGCTCACGGCGCGAAATACGGGCTCGCCCGCCCGATGCCTGGCAATGATCCCGCGCATGTCCAGCAACGCGGGGAATCGAGCAGCGTCGCATCGACATTCCGCCAGAAACACAGTCGGGTTGCCGACGCCGGCAGGCGACAGCGACACAAAGCCAGGATCAAGCTCGCCAACGCGAAGTGATCGCGGCCCGCACGGCTTAGAGACTAAATCCCGTTCGTCGACGCACGTATTCGCGAGCTGGGCAAGCCTCGCTCGACCGTAACTCTTCCTGGTCTTGTGGATTAGCGGCGTGCGAACACGGGGTCCTCGAACCCTGGACCTCCTGCACGTCCATCACTAGCCTGCGCCGCGATGTACGCAAGCCACGTCCTTCCCGTCGTGCGCGACTACGGTGCGCTCTACCGCTCGTTCCGCTGGCAGATCCCGGCGCGCTACAATATCGGCGTCGATGTCTGCGACCGCTGGGCCGAGATTGATCCCTCGCGCACCGCCATTTTCAACCTGGGCGCCGACGGCGCGGTGGAAGCGGTGAGCTACGGCGCGCTGCGCGAAGCCTCGAATCGCCTCGCCAACGCGCTCGCCGCCCGCGGCATCGGGCGCGGGGATCGCATCGCGCTGCTCCTGGCCCAGGGACCGGCGGTGGCGATGAGCCACATCGCCATCTACAAGCTCGGCGCCATCGCGCTGCCGCTGGCGATGCTGTTCGGCGTCGAGGCGATCGCCTATCGTCTCGCGGATTCCGGTGCGCGCGCGCTGATCACCAACGCGCAGGGGCTTGCAAAGCTCGCGGCCGGACGTGACGTCGCCTCCGGTCTCGAATTCGTGTGGTCGACCGACGGGTCGACGGACGGCGCCGAGGATTTCCACGCGGTGCTCGCGCGTGCCGCCAGCGACTTCACGCCGGTCGCCACCACGCCCGATGACCCCGCGCTGATGGTCTACACATCCGGCACGACGGGGCCGCCCAAAGGCGCGCTGCATGCCCACCGCGTGCTGCTCGGCCATCTCCCCGGCATCGAATTCCCGCACGAATTTCTGCCCCAACCCGGCGACCGGTTCTGGACGCCGGCGGATTGGGCCTGGGCCGGCGGCCTCCTCAACGTGCTGCTGCCGGGCCTGCATTACGGTGTGCCGGTGGTGGCGCAAAAATTCGACAAGTTCGACCCGGAGCAAGCCTTCGCGGTGATGGCGAAGATGGGCGTGCGCAACGCCTTCATCCCGCCGACGGCGCTGCGCATGTTGCGCTCAGTGCCGCGCCCCAATGCCCACGTGCGCCTGCGCTCGGTCGGCTCGGGCGGCGAGGCGCTCGGGGCGGAGACCTACGAGTGGGCTAAGTCGGCGCTCGGCATCACGATCAACGAGTTCTATGGCCAGACCGAATGCAATCTGGTGCTGGCCTCCTGCGCGGCGATCGATGTTTCGCGCCCGGGCGCCATCGGCAAGCCGGTGCCCGGCCATCGCGTCGCGGTGATCCGCCCCGACGGCTCGCGGTGCGCCGCCGGCGAGCTCGGCCAAATCGCGATCGAGCGCCCCGACCCGGTGATGTTCTTGCAATATTGGGGTAAGCCCGACGCCACGCGAGAAAAATTCATCGGCGAGTGGATGACGACGGGCGACCAGGGCGTCACCGACGCGGACGGCTACGTCGCCTTCGTGGGCCGCGACGACGATGTCATCACCTCATCGGGTTACCGCATCGGGCCGAGCGAGATCGAGGATTGCTTGATCCGGCATCCCGCGGTGGCGCTGGCCGCGGTGGTGGGCAAGCCCGATGCGCTGCGCACCGAGATCGTGAAGGCCTTCATCGTGCTCAAATCCGGACATCCGCCGTCGGCCGCGCTCGCCGCCGACATTCAAGGTTTCGTGAAGACGCGGCTCTCCGCGCATGAATATCCGCGCGAGGTCGCCTTCATCGATGAGATGCCGATGACCACCACGGGCAAGGTGATCCGCAGATTGCTGCGGCAGCGGGCGTGAGGGAGCGACCGACGCGCTGCTACCGGTTGATGCTGCGCGAGCAGCGCGTCAAAACCGCGTATCGTAGCGTCTTGACCGCTCGCGCGCGCCCCAAGTTTTCCGTGCCGCGATGGGTTAAAGCGTCATGATTTTGCTTGAACTCTGTCGTCATCGCCCGCGAAAAGCGGGCGATCCAGTAACCACAAGATTCTCCGTGATTACT
>JAFAHL010000205.1 GCA_019237215.1 Hyphomicrobiales bacterium
CCGGCTTCTATCCGCAGGATCCCGAGAGCGGCCTCAAAGCGCTCGCGGCGGCGGCGCGATCGTAAACACAGGCTCCTACCTCGCCTGGCATGGATACGAACTGCTAGGAGCCTGTCCAGATAGTGTTTGGCGTGCTTGCTTGTTGAGGGTATCGGCGGATTTGGCCGGTGTGGGCGGTTTGACGAGGTTCACGCGGCGGCGAGGTCGGCGGACAGACTCCGCCCCTGGGCGAGCTTGAGCATGTTGTGGGCGAGGCAGACGAGGCCCCATTCGTGGGCGACCTTGTTGAGCCCGCGCATCAGAAACTGACGGAATCCGCGAGCCTGCTTGATCTGCCCGAACACCGGTTCGGGCAATTGCTTGCGCAGGCGATAGGGGCTCGCGTGGCCGCCGACCCTGATCTTCTCGCGCATGTCCGCCACGCGCTTGCTTCCGCCTTCGCCGTCGGTCGGATGCTTGGCCCGCCCGGCGGCGATGTAGGCGTCGACGGCGCGCGCCTCCATCGCGGCGAGGTTGGCGTCCGAGCAATAGCCGGAATCGGCCGAGACCTCTTCGGGTTTGCGGCCCATGTTGGCTTCGACCGCGTCGACCATCGGCGTCAGGTGATGCTGATCGCTTCCGTTGGCGTCGAGGCCGTGGGCGACGATCACCTGCGCCTCGGCGTCCACCGCCGCCTGCGCGTTGTAGCCCTGGATGAAGCCGTCCTTGGTCTTCATGATGCGGCTTTCGGGATCGGTGAAGTTCTTCTGCGCTTTCGGGTCGGGATCTTCCGAGGGCGGGGCGGCGGCTCTTCCAGGTTTCTTGCAACCTTCGGCCTCCCGCTTCTTTTCCGCCTCGGCCCGCGCTTTGCGCTCCGCTTCGGCGGCGGCTCTCGCCTCGGCCTCCAGTTCGGCCTTGGCGGCGCGGATCTTCTCGGCCCGCCGCTTTTTGTCGCCGACCCAGGCCGGCATCTCCTCGCCGCTCTTGTCGCGGCCGAAGGCCGCGTCCTCGCTGGCGTCCGCCTTCGCCGCGGCGTCCAGCCAGCCCGCGACCTCGGCTTCCAACTCCTCCGCCCGCTTCTCCATCCGCTCGTAGCTCATCGCCTTGTGCTTGGAGGCGTTGGCCTTGATCTTGGTCCCGTCGAGCGCGACATGGCCGAGCTTGACCAGGCCGGCCCGCTCGCACAGCCGCAGCACCTGCGAAAACAGCGCCGAAAGCGCCTGCAGATGACGCTTGCGGAACTCCGAGATCGTGCGGAAGTCCGGGGGGTCGAGCCCCACGATGCTCATGAAGTCGACGCGTTCCCGACAAGCCTTGGCGATCCGCCGCGACGAGTAAACCCCGTTGCAATAGCCATAGAGCAAGAGCGCCGCCATCATCGCCGGATCGAACGGCGGCTGCCCGCGATCGACGCGGTAGACCCGCTCGATCTCCTCCAGGTCGATCTCCTCCAGGTCGATCTCCTCGACCACCAGGTTCAAGACGAACCGCGCCAGGTGATCCTTGTCGACGAACTCCTGAACCGTCGCCGGCAGCAGCATCGGCTCATCGATCTTCCAGGCGCGGTAGCGTTTGCTCATGAGCAAGTAGAATCCGATTCGCCGACACCCCGCCAGCAAAATCCGCGATTTCTCAGACAGGCTCCTAGTCGCCCGAGTCATTCAAATTGGGGGTAGAGCCTTTTCAGTTTGACACGGGCGTTTTCGGTCGTGAAGTGCCAGTCGGCTTTGGCGTGGTGTGTGTTTCGATGGCGCTCCCAAGCCGCGACTTCTCTCTCGAGGGTGTGCTTGTCGGGGATGCGGCGGCTCAGGCACTGGTTGGTGACGACGGCGAGTTCGGATTCGGCCATGTTGAGCCAGCTTCCATGTTTTGGCGTGTAATGCCATTCGAACCGGTTGACGAGGCGACGGGCTTCGGGGGCTTCGAAGGCGGTGTAGAGCGAGGCCGCCGTATGCGTACTCAGATTGTCCTGGACCAACACGATTTTCTCAGCGGCGGGGAAACGCACATCGGACAACTCTTTGAGCACCTTCGCGTAGTCGAGGGCGGCGTGGTGGTCGGTCACCTCGACGTGGCGCCAGCCCTCAAGCGGCGCGAAGACCATGAAGAGATTGGCGACGCCGTTGCGCTTATATTCGTAATCGTGACGCGCGGGCTGTCCGGGCTTGGGCGGAATCGGAGCGCGCGTCTCGGCGATCAATTGCTTGGAGGTCTCGTCCAGACACACGAGAGGACGGTCGGGATCGTGCGGCCTGTGGTAGGTTTCCAGCACGTCTTCCATGGCGGCGACGAAGGGAGCATTGGCTTCGGGCGGGATCACCCATTGCCGATTGCGATGGGGTTTGAGCGCGTTTTTTTTAGAGTCCGTCCGATCGTATTGTCGCTGGCCTTCTCGACGATGTTCAATTCGACGACTTTCTCTTCGAGCAGACGCAGGCTCCAACGGGCGAACCCCTCGGGAGCTGGCGAGCAAGAAAGAGCGATCAGTCTCGCCTCCGCCGCGCCGTCGAAAATCCGCGCTCGGGCGGAGTTGGGATTATATTTGCGCCGCAGCGTCGCCTCGAACCCCTCCTCGACCAAAAGCTGACGCGTGCGAGCGACATTGTTGACGCTGGTATCCAACGCGTCCGCGATTGCGCTGTCGCTTAAGCCTTCGCCTGCCTCCGAAACGTCGGCCTTCAGAAGGATGCGCGCCCTCGTCAGCGCTTGCGCCGCACTCTTGCCCGTTCGAATGAGAGCTTCGAGCCGCTCGCGCTCCTCGGCGCTCAGCTCCACCACATACTTCTTGACCGCAATCTCCCTCTTGGCCACGAATCACCTCCATCGCCGCTCTCGCGGCGACAGAGATTCAGAAAAACACCAACAAATCGTTGACGCTGGCGA
>JAFAHL010000334.1 GCA_019237215.1 Hyphomicrobiales bacterium
CTGGGCGATGCGCCAAGACGGCCAGGCCATGCTGCCGCTCGTCTCCGCCGAGCCGCGCCAGCGCGAATTCGCGTTCCGCGCCGGCGTCAACATCGTGATGTACACGCTCACCGGCAACTACAAGGCCGACCAGGTCCACGTTCCGGCCCTGCTCGAACGGCTGGGACAGTGAAAACCTGTCGTCCGCGCGCAAGCGAGCATCCCTAAGCATCGACCGCGGGAAATGGGTCCCCGCTTTCGCGGGGACGACAAAAAGAGGAACATGAACGGTTGAATCTCGGTATTTCATTCTCGCCGCTCGTACCCGCTTACCTCGTGTGGGCGGCGGCTGCGGTTGCGTTCGCGCTCGCGCTGCTGCTCGTGTTCGCCCGCACCCGCGCCGCGCTGGTTCGCGCCATCGCGCTCGCGCTGTTCGTGCTCGCGCTCGCCAATCCGTCGATCACGCGCGAAGACCGCGACCCGCTGACCTCGGTCGCCGCCGTCGTCGTCGACAAGAGCCCGAGCCAGGAGTTCGGCGACCGCTGGCAGCAAACCGAGGCGGTGCGCGCGGCGCTGGCGGAGCGGCTCGCACGCATTCCCGGCATGGAGGTGCGCTTCGTCGAGGCCGGCCAGGCCGACGGCGAGACCGACGGCACGCGATTGTTCACGGCGCTGTCCTCGGCGCTCTCCGATGTTCCCCACGACCGCGTGGCCGGCGCCATCTTCATCACCGACGGACGCGTGCACGACGTGCCCGGCGAGGTCGCGGCGCTCGGCTTTGCCGCGCCGGTGCACGCCCTGATCACCGGTCACAAGGGCGAGCGCGACCGGCGCGTCGTGCTGGTGACCGCTCCGCGCTTCGGCATCGTCGGGCAAACGCAGACCATCACCTTCCGCGTCGAGGATCAGGGCGCGCCGGCACCCTCGGCGCAGGTGGCGGTGCGGCGCGACGGCGAGACGATCGAGAGCCGCACCGTGCGCGTGGGCGCAAGCGTCAGCATCACCGTGCCGATACCCCATGCCGGCGCGAACATCGTCGAGATCGAAGCCTCTGCGCTCGAGGGCGAGCTCACGGGCGTCAACAATCGCGCGGTCGTCTCCATCGACGGCGTGCGCGACAAGCTGCGCGTCCTGCTCGTGTCCGGCGAGCCGCATGCGGGCGAGCGAACGTGGCGCAACCTGCTCAAGTCCGACGCCAGCGTCGACCTGGTGCATTTCACCATTCTGCGCCCGCCGGAGAAACAGGACGGCACGCCGATCAACGAATTGTCGCTGATCGCCTTTCCGACGCGCGAGCTGTTTCAGCAGAAGATCAACGACTTCCAGCTCATCATCTTCGACCGTTATGCGCGGCAAGGGGTGCTGCCGATCATCTATTTCGACAATATCGCGCGCTACGTGCGCCAGGGCGGCGCGGTGCTGGTGGCGGCCGGGCCCGACTACGCCAGCCCGACCAGCATCTGGCGCACGCCGCTCGACGTCATTCTGCCGGCCGAGCCGAACGGCCGCACCACCGACGGCGCGTTTCGCGCCGAGCTCACCGACCTCGGCAAGCGCCATCCGGTGACGCGCGGCCTCGAGGGCAGCGACGAAGATCCGCCGCATTGGAGCCGCTGGTTCCGCGTCGTCGACAGCCGAGCATCCAAAGGCACGACCGTGATGCACGCCCCGGACAACAAGCCGTTGCTGGTGCTCTCGCGCGAAGGCGACGGTCGCGTCGCGCTGCTCCTTTCCGACCATATCTGGCTGTGGGCGCGCGGCTTCGAGGGCGGCGGGCCGCACATCGACCTGCTGCGGCGGCTGTCGCACTGGCTGATGAAGCAACCCGATCTCGAGGAAGAGGCGCTGCGGCTGCTGGTGCGCGGGCGCGATCTCACGGTGCAGCGCCAGACCATGTCCGACACCGTCAGCGACGTCACGCTGACGACGCCGTCGGGCAAGACCCGCACGCTCACGCTCGCTCCGGCCGAGCCGGGGGTGTGGCGCGCGACCATCGAAGCCAACGAGCTCGGGCTGTGGCGCGCGACCGACGGCACGCTCAACGCGCTCGCCAATGTGGGCCCCGCCAATCCGCGCGAATTCACCGAGGTCACCTCGACCACCGAGGTGCTGGCGCCGCTGGCGAACGCCACCGGCGGCGGCGTGATGCGGGTCGAGAACGCCAGCGGCGTGCATCTGCCGCGCATCGTCGCGGTGCGCTCGAGCGACACCTACCACGGTGACGATTGGCTCGGCCTGCGCACGCGCGAGGCGAGCGTGGTGCGCGGCATCGGCGTGCTGCCGGTGTTCGCCGGCTTGATCGGGCTGCTGCTGCTGGTCGGCAGCCTCGCCGCCACCTGGATGCGCGAAGGCCGC
>JAFAHL010000508.1 GCA_019237215.1 Hyphomicrobiales bacterium
AATCATCAATCAGATCCAGTCGATCGTTGCGCGCAACGTCGATCCGCTCAACGCCGCGGTGATCTCGATCTGCGTGTTCCAAGCCGGCTCGGCCGACAATGTCATTCCGCAAACGGCGCTGCTGCGCGGTACCGCGCGCAGCCTCACCCCCGACGTGCGCGATCTCCTGGAAGCGCGCTTGCACGAGGTCGTGACCGGAACGGCGCGGCTCTATGGCGCCACCGCGAAGCTCACCTATCGACGCGATTATCCCGTCACGCGAAACCACGAGCAGCAGGCCGCGTTCGCGGCCTCGGTCGCGGCGCAAGTGGTCGGCCGCGAACGAGTCGACGACGACGTCGCGCCGGTCATGGGCGCGGAGGACTTCTCGTTCATGCTGGAAGCGCGCCCGGGCGCCTTTATTTTCGTCGGCAACGGCGACAGCGCCGGCCTCCACCACCCGGCCTACGATTTCAATGACGAGGCGATCCCGATCGGCGCGTCGTATTGGGTGAAGTTGGTCGAAACAGCCTTGCCGGGGTGATTTGTCCCGTTGTTTACGGCGCGGTCTCGACTTGGTTGTCGGCCGACAGTTGCACCGGCGTTTGCGCCACGGCGGCGGGCTGCGGCAACTTTGCGGCGACCGTGGCTTCGACCGTTCGCCAATAGGCGAATTCGTTGAAGCGGGAACCTTCCAACACGGCCATCGCCACCGCGGCGAGAAACGGCAGGCTCTGCACCACAAGCACCAGCGCGAAAATATTGAGCTCGCGGATTTGCTTGTAATTGGTGGCCACCACGACCACGCTGCCGACCAGCAGCAGTGCCCCCAGCACCGCTTCCCAAAACGCGGGAAAGTCCGATCCCTTGCAGGTCGCGCCGCCCTTGGCCGTGCGCATGAAGGGAAGGGTCTCCTTCCAGACCCCACACCCGACGGCGCGCGCGACCGTCCACTGCACCGACATGGCGGCAATCACCGCACCGATCATCTGGCCAAGCGGCACCGCGACCCGCAGACGATAAAGCGCGACGAAATGGGCGAGCGTGACGGCGAAGGCCGCGAGGATCGGGATGGTGAGGATCTTGTCGGGGATTGCGATGCCGCCGAAGGCGACGACGGGCACCCAGACGAGATTGAGGATTGCCACCGCGACCCCGATCGATTCCGCGCCCAGCCAGTTGAGCCAGCCGATCGCGAATTCGCGTTTCTGTTCGCGCGTGAGACCGCCCTCGCGAAGCATCAGATAGCGCCAATGCTTTCGCAAAATTTGGAAGCCGCCATAGGCCCAGCGATAGCGCTGCTTCTTATAGGCCTCGAAAGTATCGGGTAAGAGGCCATGGCCGTAGCGTCGGTTGGTATAATGGATCTGCCAGCCGCGCTCGAGCACCAGCAGGCCGAGGTCGCAGTCCTCGACGATCGTGTCGCTCGACCATCCGCCGACCGAGATCAGCGCGGCGCGGCGCATCAGGCACATGGTGCCGTGCACGATGATGGCATTTGCCTCATTGCGCTGGACCATGCCGATGTCGAAGAAGCCGGCATATTCGCCGTTCATGGCGTAATGCATGACGGTGCGCTCGCCGTCGCGATGATCCTGCGGCGCCTGGATCATCCCGACCTTCGAGTCGGCGAAGGCCGGCACCAGATCCTTGAGCCAGTCGGGCCGCACGACGTAATCGGCGTCGATGACCGCGATGATCTCGGCGTCGGCAGCCGTACGTGCGAGCGCAAGGCGCAACGCGCCGGCCTTGTAGCCTGCGACGTTATCCTCGTTGACGAACTTGAAACGCTCGCCCAGCGCGCGGCAATGGTCCTCGATCGGGCGCCAAAACGCGGGATCAGGCGTATTGTTGATGACGACGACGCATTCGAAATTCGGGTAATCGAGCCGCGCGACCGCGTCGAGCGTGATCTTGAGCATGTCCGGAGGCTCGCGATAGGCCGGCACGTGGATCGAAACCTTGGGCACGAAGCCGTCGGGGGCAGGCAGGGCGGCGTCGATCAGCCGCCGCGGACTACGCCCGAAAGCAATGACCGCGATCTCTTCGATACGCGCGAGCGCGATTACGACCAGCGGGGCGAGCAGCAGAATACCGAGCCCGAGCGCGAGAGCTGCTCCCAGCACGAAATAATGCGTTTGCCAGAAGGCAAAGACGGTCGCGCACCAGGCGCCGACCATGTTGGCTGCCACTGCCAGCGTGGTGGCCTCGCCGAATGTGGCGGCGCGTCGTGCCAGGATCGGCAACGACAGCAACAGGCCGAGCAGCACCGCGACCGCGCCGACCTTCCAATGGTCGGGATCGCTCACCACGCCTGTCCAGGCGAACTTGGCTTGGCGCGAGGCATCGAACATACCCCAATACATGCCCACGCCGCCTTCATTGGTCTTCCACGGCTGGTCGAAGGCTTCCACGATGTTGTAGTCGATGCCGTATGCTTCGGCCCGGGAAACGAACTCGCGCAGCACGCTCGCTTGCTCGATGCGTCCGGGATCGGCCTTGAGTATGTTGTAGCCGGCGCTCGGCCAGCCGAACTCGGCGATCACGATGCGCTTGCCCGGATGCGCTTGCCGCAGCTTGGTATAGAACTCGATGGTTTTGTCGACAGCCTGGGTTGCAGTGAATCCGTCCCAGTAGGGCAAGATGTGCGCGGCGATGAAGTCGACCGCCGAGGCAAGCTCCGGATGCTCGATCCAGACCGTCCAGATTTCGCCCGTTGTGACCGGCACCGGGCTCTGCCGTTTCACCCGCTGCACCAACCGGATGAGATCGTCGATCGACTTTTCCGCGCGCAACGTGGTTTCGTTGCCCACGACGATTGCGTTGATGTTGCTGTGACGGCGGGCAAGCGCAACGGCAGCCTGGATTTCCCGCTCGTTGCGGTCCTCGTTTTTGTCGATCCAGATGCCGAGCGTGACCTTGAGCCCGAACTCGGCGGCGATCGCGGGCACGAGCTCGCCGCCGCCGGTAGAGGTATAGGTGCGGATGGCTTGAGTATAAGGGCTGAGGATTTTCAGGTCGGCGCGGATTTGTTCCGCCGTCGGCCGGTCACCGTAGTCTGGATGTTGCGATCGCGTGTAGGGAGAATAAGAAATGCTGGCAAGCGGAGCGTCGACGCTGGCGGCTGCCTGTTGCCGTTGGAGGAGCATCCATAAGCCGGCATGCACGCAGACGACGAGCGCCACCACGGCAGCGACGGTGCGCATAGAAAGGCAACCACGCGGGGCAAAAATGCAGAGACCCGAACCTGTCCCCTAGGTCCAACCAAGGTCGTCGTTCAACGTACCTTAGCACGAGGCGTTTTTGCAAGTAGCGATCAGTCATGGCCGATGCAAGGCAAACAACCGCGCAAACAAAAAAATCGTTTCGCGAAATTCTAAGCAGTCATTCTGAACGTTTGTACAGCTTAGTGCGGGCGAGGCTGAACGTTTGTACAGATTAGCGGTTGGTGGTGCCGCTGGGGACGGCCGCCGTGCCCTGCGTCTCCGCATTCGGGTTCACCCAACAGCCGTGCACCCGGCTATTGAGGGTGTCGGTCGCCTTGGGATCGATGTTCCCTTGCCGCACGAGGCAGCGAAAGGTCGCCTGGATGTGACCGGCCGGACAGCCGAACCGGTCGTAAAGATCGAGATGCCGAAACGCGGTATCGAGATCATCGCGCCAAAGCAGGCTCACCACTCGACGCCCCAGCCATAGGCATTCCGGGTTGGCGGCCGGCCCCCCCAGGAGCTTTTCGGCCTCGGCAAACTCGTCAATCTTCTTTTGGGCTTCCTTGGCATCGCCGGCCGGCGGCTTATCCCCCGGCTTTTGCTCCGAATTTTGGGCAAATGTCGGGTGGGCGACGAACAGCATCGCCGCGCCCAGGGCGGCGGTGAGGAAACGCATCCTAAAGCGGTACATGGTTGCCCTGACGTGTTGGACGATGGCGGCCGGCTGGATCCCTCCCATGCGGACCCATTCCGTCAGCATTGCGGCAGCGGCCGCAGCCCTTGGTGCAGCCCAATTAAAGCAGCCGCGTGGCGCGACGCCAAGATGGCAAGCGCGCGCAGCGCAAACCGGCGCGCCCCGCGGCCACCGCTGGCTTGGCACCGCCTTCGCGGCAAGATAAGGCGAGGCGCCATCCTCCAGGAGGGGCGGGCGGGACCAATCTCAATGGGTATTGCGACCGCGCTTTTCGCGATTGCGGCTGCGGCGATCACCATGGCATGGGCATGGCTCGGCGCGACGGTCCAAATGCCGCCGTCCCCGTTGACGCCGGGCGAGAAGCTTTATTGCGTCTCGTATAGCCCGTTCCGCGGCGCTCAGACCCCTATTGGCCCGGATATCCCAGTCGATCCCCGGCAAATCGACGAGGACCTGGCTCAACTCAAGCAAATCACGGACTGCGTGCGCACCTACTCGGTGGATCACGGGCTCGACCGGATCCCCGAACTCGCCAAACGCCATGGCATGAAGGTGTTGCAGGGCTTGTGGCTGTCGAACAAGCCGGAACTCAGCCGCAAGCAGGTCGCGACCACGATCGCGCTCGCCAAGCGGTTTCCCGATGTGATTGCAGCCGTCATCGTCGGCAACGAGGTCTTGCTGCGGGGGGAGATGTCGGCGCCCGATCTCATTGGAACCATCCGCGAGGTCAAGGCGCAGGTCTCGGTGCCGGTCACCTATGCCGATGTGTGGGAGTTCTGGTTACGCCATCGCGACATCGCCGCCGCCGTCGATTTCGTGACCATCCACATCCTGCCCTACTGGGAGGACTTTCCGATTCCGGCACGGGATGCGGCCGACCACGTCGATGCCATTCGCAAGCGGGTGGCCGCTGCCTTTCCGGACAAGGATGTGTTCGTGGGGGAATTCGGCTGGCCGAGCGCGGGCCGCATGCGTGAAAGCGCGCTGCCGTCGCCGGTGAACCAGGCGTTTGCCATGCACGAGGTGCTCGACCGCGCCAAGCGCGAGAACTATCGGGTCAATCTCATCGAGGCGTATGACCAGCCCTGGAAGCGCTGGCTTGAAGGGACCGTCGGCGGCCATTGGGGGCTGTTTGATGCCTACGGGCGGCGGGCCAAGTTCGCCTGGGGCGGCGCGGTCTCCAATCATCCGCACTGGTCTTGGCAGGCCGCGGGCGGAGTCGGGCTTGCGGCCTTAGTTTTCGCGACCGCGCTCGCGGTGCGCTGGCGGACCGCGGTCGCCGCCAGCGCCGGCTGGTGGCTTCGTCTCAGCGCAATTGCGATTGTCGCCGGCACGCTGATCGGCTGGACCGCCGCAAACGTTCCGCTCGAAAGCCTGACACTCGGCGATTGGGTGCGCTCGCTCGCCTGGGCGGCTGTGGCGCTGATGTCGCCAGTAGCGGCCGCCGCCGCCCTGGCATCGGGAGCGAGCGCGCCGAGCCTCGCACGAATCCTCAGCCGCGCCGCGCAACGCCCGGGCGACGTCGCGACGCTTTCGCTCGGCATTCTCTTGATCGCGCTCGCCGTGCTTTCGGTGCAGGCGGCGCTGGGCCTCGTCTTCGACCCGCGCTACCGGGACTTTCCATTCGCGCCGCTCACGGCCGCGACAATTCCGCTGTTGCTCGCACGCAAAGCAAAGCCCGCGATCAAAGGGACAGCCCTGGCGAGGTGGAAGCGGTACGTGCAAGCCCCGGCGGCGGAGACCGCGGTGGCGGTCACGCTGGCAGCATCAGCGGTCTATATCGTTTGCAACGAAAGCTTCGCGAACTGGCAGGCGGTCTGGTTTTCGGGCGCTTTGCTCGCGCTTGCGTTTACTCTGCTGCAGGCGCAGGACGGGCCAAACTGAGCATCAGCAGCGCGGCCGCAACGCCGGCGAGATTGGCATTGTGCAGCACCAGGCCGAATGCGGTTGCGGCAAGCGCCAGCGCGACCAACAGGATCGATGGCCGCAACAGATTGAGCAATGCCGCGCCGAGCGCGATCCAGCCGAACACAGAATAGTTGAACAGCACGATCACCAGGCGGAACGTCGCGCACAGCCAGGTGTCGAGGCCGGCCTGACAGGCGAGCGATACCTGCGCATATTCGATCGCGAGATACCGCAGATAGAGCGCCTCGCCGAGCGAGAGCAGGGCGAGCAGCAAAAGCCAATTGGTCTGGCGGGCGGTAGGCAGAAAGAGCTGGGATTGCATGGATCAGCGCACTATGCGCCGCGCACGCTTGGCGCACAACCTGCGGCGCACGGGACCCAGCGCGGAACCGCCGGCGCCCGCCCCCCAGGCGAATCAGCGGAAACGAGAGTGCCAATTTCCGCGAAATGGGTCGTTTTGGCGACGGGGGCCCCGCTCGCGCATTCCATCTTTTCCGCCGTGGCGCTCTCGGATATGACGGCGCCGGCGGCCCAAGCGCGCCGCGGAGGAGGTCCATTGGCGGTTGAACGTACCTGCCTTGCCATTGTGCTGGCGGCTGGCGAAGGCACTCGCATGCGTTCGACCCGGCCGAAAGTGCTGCATGCGATCGCCGGCCAGTCGCTCCTTGCCCACGTCCTCGATGCCGTGCGCAAAGCAGGCGGCACCAAGACCGCAGTCGTGGTCGGGCTCGGCGCCGACGCGGTGGCGGCCGAAGCCAAACGGGTTCTGCCCGATGCCGATATCTTCGTGCAGGCGCAACGGCGCGGAACCGCGCACGCGGTGCTGGCCGCGAAAGCCGCGATCGCGCGCGCGCCGGACGACGTGCTCGTGATCTTCGGCGATACGCCGCTCATTCGGCCGCAGACTTTGACGCGAATCCGCGGCACCCTCGCCGAAGGGGCCGCGCTGGTGGTGCTTGGCTTTCGCCCCAAGGATCCCACCGGTTACGGGCGGCTTGTGCTCAATGGCGGCGAGCTCGTGGCCATTCGTGAAGAGCTCGACGCGAGCCCGGCCGAGCGCGCGATCGCGCTGTGCAACGGCGGCCTGATGGCGTTTGCCGGTCCGACCGCGCTCGCGATCCTCGAGCGAATTGGCAACGACAATCGTAAAGGGGAATACTATCTCACCGATGCCGTCGCCATCGCCCGAGCG
>JAFAHL010000538.1 GCA_019237215.1 Hyphomicrobiales bacterium
GCCACGATGTAGTAAGCCGGCAACGCGTATTTGGTGTGCGGCAGCGACACCGCCACGATCTCGGCGCCGGCGGCCTTGAGCCATTGCGCCCCCTGCTCCCACAGCTTGTCGATCTCGTCTGTCATGCCCTCGACGCGGTACTCCTTGGGAATGCCGATCCTCATTCCCTTGATCGATTTTCCGATCGCCGCCTCGTAGTCCGGGACCGGACGATCGACCGACGTCGTGTCCTTGGGATCGTGCCCCGCCATCGAGGTGAGCAGGATGGCCGCATCGCGCACCGTACGCGCGAGCGGCCCGGCCTGGTCGAGTGACGATGCATACGCCACGATGCCCCAGCGCGAGCAGCGGCCGTAGGTCGGCTTGATGCCGACGATGCCGGTGAAGGCCGCGGGCTGGCGGATGGAGCCGCCGGTATCCGTCCCCGTGGCGCCGAGGCAGAGGCCCGCGGCCACGGCAGCGGCCGAACCGCCCGAGGAACCGCCCGGCACGAGCGGCGTATTCGCCCCCTTTCGCCGCCACGGCGAGATCGTCGGCCCGAACACCGAGGTCTCGTTCGATGATCCCATGGCGAACTCGTCGTTGTTGAGCTTGCCGAGCATCACCGCGCCATCGCGCCAGAGCTTGGCGGTGACGGTTGACTCGTAGGTCGGCTGGAATCCCTCGAGGATGTGCGAGCCCGCCGTAGTGCGCACGTCCTTGGTGGCGAACATGTCTTTGACGCCGAGCGCGAGACCTTCGAGCGGCCGCGCGTCGCCCGCCTTGAGGCGCGCATCCGCCGCCTGCGCCATCGCCCGCGCGCGGTCCGGAGTCTCCAACACGTAGGCGTTGAGCGCGCGCGCCTGCTCCATGGCGGTAAGGTGCGCGTCGGCGAGTTCGGCGGCGGAGAATTCTCGCCGCCGAAGGCGGTCGCGCGCGTCCGCGAGCGTCAGAGATGTGAGATCGGTCATTCGTCCGGACTGTCGCAAGCAAACGCGTTGGCGGCGCTGGCTGGACGCTTTGGGAGTTTCCGTTTGCCGCCGCTGGCCGCCGGCTTCGGCAGCGGCAGGCCGAGCGCCTGCAAATCCTCCATCGTGAGGCCCGGCGGAATCTCCCCGCGCGCGAGGAAATCCGCACACCACAGGCGGAAAAAATATGCCTGTTCTTCACAGGCGAGGCACATCGGTCGTTCTCGCTATACCGTCATGGCCCGGCTTCGTGGGCGCATCCAAAACGTCCTCAGTCTCTCGAGATCCTCGGGTCTCGCTACGCTCCGCCCGAGGATGGTGGAATAAGCCGCGAGCGGCTTATTCCACCACCTTGGGCACCACAAAGAAACCGTCCTGCACCGCCGGCGCATTCTTGAGGATGTGGTCGGGGATGCCGCCGTCGGTAACCTCGTCCGGGCGCTTCCTCATCGCCATCGGGATCACCGAGGTCATCGGTTCGACGCCCTCGACGTCGACTTCCGACAACTGTTCCACGAAGGCAAGGATGGCATTGAGTTCCCCCCGCAGGTGCTCGACCTCGTCCTCGGCGACCGCGATGCGCGCAAGATGCGCGATGCGGCGGACGGTGGCGGCGTCGACGGACATGGGGCGCTCCGGAAGCGGACCAAACCCAGCGAGCCTATAGCAGAGCAGCTTTTGCGACGGCAACCCGCGGTGAGCGCGCTATTGCGCGGCTTCCCGGAAGGGTCGATATAAGCGGGATGGATGCCCCCAACCCTTCCGCCACGCCCACCTTCGCCAGCCGCACGCCGCTCCATATCGGGGTGGTCGGGCTTAAGGTGCGCGACCTCGACCGGGTTACCAGCTTCTACCGCGACGTGCTGGGGCTCGCAGTCCTCGATCGCGCCAAGGACGCCAGCGCGCTCGGCGCCGGCGGAGTGCGGTTCGTTCACCTCGAGCACAGACCCAACGCCGAGCCCGATGACCCGCGCAGCGCGGGACTTTATCATACCGCCTTCCTCATGCCGACGCGTGGCGACCTCGCGCGCTGGATCCTGCACGTGGCGCGCCACAAGATCCCGCTCACGGGAACTTCCGACCACGCGGTGAGCGAGGCGTTCTATCTCGACGATCCCGAAGGCAACGGCGTCGAGGTCTATTGCGACCGGCCGGCGGAGACTTGGGAATGGACCGGCCATGATTTGAAAATCACCAACGATCCCCTCGACGTCGAGAGCATCATGCAGGAAGTTGCGCCGACCGCGACGTATGCGGGCGCTCCCGATGGATTGCGCATCGGCCACGTGCATCTGCGCGTGGGCGAAGTCGCGCGCGCCGAGGCATTCTATCGCGACGCGCTCGGGCTCGATGTGACCCGGCGGCTG
>JAFAHL010000690.1 GCA_019237215.1 Hyphomicrobiales bacterium
GCCTTGCGTCGCGTCCGCGGCGATCGATCTGAATGCAAGCGTCATCAGGCCGCGAATGACTCGGCGTCAGCGCTTGGGACAATGTGCACCCAAGAGGCTGACGGCGCTTGACGAAATCAGACGCGCCCGACCCGGCCGACGCATCGACCGACAGGAGTAACCGGCGCGGTCCTCTCAAGTCCGCACTGTCGCGAATGGTGGGTGGCTCAATCGCGAGAATCGCTGCGTCGTCCCAGCCGCCAGCTTCTCACGAATATGAGGATACGAAAGCGGGTAAGACGCCCACTTGGCTCGCCCGAACGACGATTCGCCCGCTCTTCGACGCCGGCATGTGCCAAAAGACCCTCGCCCTCCTTCACCGTCGCTCGAGCGGCTGAGCACTCGGCAAATGCCCTCCGCTGCGCCTCCGCCGCGAGAGACTGGCTTGGGAGGCAAGCTGGCTCTCTCTCGCGTCCCTGGTGCGGCAGGAGCTTGCCGCGAGATTACCCAACTTGACATGGCGGAAGGACGACCCCCTTCGCCGCACCGGCTTCGTGGGTCTCTCGCGAAGGCAAACCAGCCCGCGAAGTGAGACGCGAGACGCCGGCTAAGTGAGACCACGACGCACAATCAGGTGACAAAAAAATAGAATGGACCGCGACAGCATTCGCGCTTAGTCTCTTCGTCATCGGAGCGCGCTCCATGAAGATCAGCATCGCCGGCCGTGAGATCGAAGAGGACGACGAAGGCGCCGAAGCGCTGCTGAAGACAGCGCACGACCAGAAGATCCGGCCCCTCTGCCTTTGCCGAAGGCCACACCCGCAACTTCAGATCGCTCATATCGCCGACCATTATTTCGTGAAGCGCCTACCCAGGGATGCGGGCGCGCATGCCCTGCAATGCGAGCGATTCGAAATCCCGCTCTCGCTCTCCGGCAAGGTCGCCTCAGCCGGAAAATCGATAATCGACGATCAGAAGAGCGATGGCGTCGAAATCAAGCTCGCCGTTGCTCTCCAGCCGGGAAAGCGCGTCGCGCCCGCCGCGACTGGCGCGCCCGCATCCAACACAGTGAAAGCGGCTCCCGCCCGTCTCAGCCTGTTCGGCCTTCTCAACTATCTCTGGGAGGAAGCGGGCCTGTGCGAAATGCGCCCCCACTACAAGGGCCGCCGCTTTTGGGGCGTCGTCTCCAACCGCCTCAACGCCGCGCTCTGCGGCAAGACCTCGAAGACGTTCAGCTACGACCATATCGCCTACATCCCCGCGCAATTCGACCCGGCCCATCCGGCTGCGAACGGCCGCGCGCGACTCGCCAAGACGCTTCGCGCGATTGGCGATCGTCACCGGATGATCTTCATCGGGGAGTTCAAGGAACTCACGCAAGGCAAGTTCGGACCGGTGCTGAAACTCAAGCACGTAGACTGCGCGATCACGGTTGCCGACGACCTCAAACGCCGGATGCACTCGCGGTTCAAGGCGGAATTTGCGGCGTGCGGCGCCAACAGCCGTATTCACCTCATCGCGTGTTGTCTGGTCGATTTCAACAAAGCCGGCTACCCGTCGCTCGCCGAAATTGGCTTTCTCACTGTTTCGCCCGAATGGCTACCGTTCTCATCGGAAGCAGAGGCGATGCTGATCCAGAGCCTGATGGAAGGCAGCCGTTCGTTTAGCAAGACGCTTCGCTACGACCTCCCGGACGAGGCCACGATCGCGGCGGTGATTCTGAAGGATGTCGGCGCGGAAGGCGTCGCACTCTTCCTCGATGACGGCTCGCGCGCCGACGCTCTGCGCCAGGCCCTCGAGGATTGCCCGATGCCGACCTGGGTATGGAACATCCTCGAACCCATGCCGCCGTTGCCGAAAGCGCGAGTGCAGACGAAACAGCCGGAGCCCGTCCGCTCGCAAACGAACCCGCTTCGGTCCTTCTCGCCACGATCGGCACAGGCTTCATCCGCATGGCGCCGTTGAGCGCAGCCTTCCGCCGCCTTTCTCAAAAGGGCGGGACTTGAGCTCCGGGCGGGTTGAATTGAGACGGCCGCCGCCCTGCCGGGATCTCACGTGACACCCGCGCCATCGTTTTCGCGACCCGGCAGTGCGCCACCCGTGTCAAGCACTATGCATCGGCGAACCCATTCGTCGTCCTTCTTGTCGCCCCCTGGCGCGGATCGAGGCGCTCGATCGGTTGCGGGCCGCCGCTCATGACATTGCCGGCGGCGATCAAGGCGGCTCACGCTCTCTCTCAAAATTGCCGGTTGCGGTCGGGGCGCAGCGCTTCGCTTGCCCGCGCCTTCGGCGCTGCTTCCCGTGTCGCCTTACCGGCGCATGTCGACCGCCCATCGCAAGGGGGCGAGGCCCCCGAACGATGGAAGAGATGACCCAGCTTTGCGAACTCACTTGAGAGCGGCCGTATCGCCAACGTCAAGGAAATCGGCCAGAACTTGACGATCTCGGGGGCCTCGGACGCCAGCTACAGGCGCGACGGCGAATGGATGAACCGGACCAACTGGATTGAACACACGGTCTTCAGCCGACACGACAAGATGAAGGACTGGCGTTCGACACCCTGCAGGCCGGCGACCGTGTCTTCACTTGCTCGACGCCCTCGCAGACGAGCTTAAGAGAAGGACGGCGAGAAGCGGTACGGCTACCCGATGGCCGTCACGGAGCTGAAGCACGGCGAAGGCGGACCTGAATCAGCGGACTCCCACTGATCCATGAGGCGGAGGGGCTTTGAGCCCCTCCGCCTCCGCGCCAAGAGAGAGCGGCTCGCCAGCGGGGCTGCGCTAGCGCCCGAGCGTCCAGCCTGCGATGAAGCCTGCCGCGACCAGGGCCGCGCCGAGCGCCATTCCCCCGACCAGCCACTCGGTCATCCGACGCCGCGCGGCGTCACGAGCGACGCCTTGCGCGGCGATGGCCACCGCGCGCGCGAGATCGGCCTTCGCCTGTTCCGCGCCCGCCTTGACCTGGGCATCCACGGTCTCGCGCGTTTGCGCGAGAATTCGGCTCGCCTCAGCGCCTATCGCCTTTGGAAACTGCCGATACAGGCTTTCGTAATACTGCAGCGCGAACAGGATGAGCCAAAGCGCGTCATTCTCCCGAAGACCCAGCGCCTCCTTGACTCGGAAAAGGTGCTCGCGCTCCGCCGGCGTCGACTGGCGCCCAAGCAGCTTCTCAAAGCCTGCTATTGAGCTTTCTTCAATTCCGAAGGGTGACAGACTCAAGCACCTTCTGCGCCTCTCCCAGCCAACGTCGAAGCTCCGCCCTGTTGCCCATCGACATGGACCTCGCGCCCTTTCCGATGCTCAGGCGGTTGCTATAGAGATCGTCAGAGACACGATCGGCCATGTCAGGGAAAAACACAGACAAGCCGTTTTTGGCTTCGACT
>JAFAHL010000309.1 GCA_019237215.1 Hyphomicrobiales bacterium
TGGATCGCCGAGGATCTCTCGCTTGCCGAAAATGGCGCGCCGCATGGGCCCGGTCTCGACGGGATCGGGATTGCTCCCGAGCGGCTGATCACGGTTGCAGCCGCGCGCGAGCGCGACGTGCTGTGGGCCATGGAAGAAGCGTTGCGCTGCCGCGCCGTCGGCATGGTGATCGGCGAAATGCGTCCACGCGACATCGATCAGGTGGCGACCCGACGGCTCGCGCTCGCGGCCGCCGCCGGCAACGCGCTCGGCCTCATTCTGCGCACCGCGCCGGACGATGGGCCTTCCGCTGCCGCCACGCGCTGGATCGTCGGCGCGGCGCCGTCCCTCGATGCTGAGCGCGGTCACGGCGTCGGTCCGCCGCGGCTCCTCGCGCGTCTCGTGCGCAACCGCCGTGGTCATCTCGGAGCATGGATCGTGGAGTGGAACAGTGTGGAGCAGCGTTTCGAGCTCGCAACGCATTCTGAGCCTGTGGCTGGATCGGCTTTCGACCGACCGCATCGCACGGCAGTGGCGTGAAGCACCTTCTCCCCTCGTCGTCTTCGGCAAGCGCGGCAACCTCGATCTCCTGCTCGCGGTCGACGCCGCGGCGGAGCGGCTCGGACTCGCGCCTGGCCTCGCGCTGGCGCAGGCCCGCGCCATGCATCCAACTCTCACGGCCGTGCCCGAGGACCAGGCGGCCGACACCCGCCTGCTCGACGCCATTGCCAATGGCTGTCAACGCTATACCCCACTCGTCGCGGTCGATCCCCCTGACGGCGTTTTGCTCGACATCGGCGGCTGCGCGCATCTCTTCGGCGGCGAGGAGAATCTTCGCGGCGATCTCCTCGCGCGGGTGACGCGTTCGGGCCTTTCGGCGCGCGCTGCCATCGCCAGCACCATCGGCGCGGCCTCCGCCATGGCACGTTTCGGCGATGCGACGACGACCGGCGCAAATCACGGCGAGCGCGAGCGACTTGCGCCGCTGCCCCTCGCAGCGCTGCGCTTGCCGGACGAGACCGTCGCCGCGCTCGCGCGGGTCGGCTTGAAACGCATCGGCGACATCCTCGACTTGCCGCGCTCTCCGCTCGCCGCCCGCTTCGGTGCCGATCTCTTGCGCCAGCTCGATCGCGCGCTTGGCCGCGAAGACGAACCGCTCACCCCGCGTCTGCCGGTCGCGCGCTATGTCGCGGAGAAGAGCTTTCACGAGCCGATCGCGCGCGAGGAGGACGTGCTCGCCAGCGTCGAGCGGCTCGCGGCGCGGCTCAAGACGGCGCTGACAGCGCGCGGCGAGGGGGCGCGGCGCCTCGAGCTTGCCCTCTTCCGCACCGATGGCGCGGTCAAGCGCATCGCGGCCGGCACCTCGCATCCGGTGCGCGATCCGCGGGCAATCCGCGCGCTCTTCGTCGAGCGGCTCGCCGCGCTCGGCGACGAAATCGATCCGGGCTTCGGCTTCGATCTGGCGCGGCTGTCGGTGCTCAACGCCGAGCCTTGTCCGGACGAGCAAATCGGTCTCGGCTCGCGTGAAGATCAGGCCGAGCTCGACCGCCTGGTCGATCGGCTGAGCGCGCGACTCGGACGGCGGCGGGTTTCGCGTCTCGTCGCCCGTGACAGCCATATCCCCGAGCTCGCCGCCGCGGCGGTGCCGGCGCAGGCCATGGCGCGCGCCGAGTTTGGTTGGGATGCGTTCCGCCGCTTCCGCGCCGATGCTCACTTGAGCCCGCGCCCGCTGCGCTTGCTCGCCAAGCCCGAGCCCATCGCCGACGTCTTCGCCCTCGTGCCCGACGGCCCGCCGGTGCGCTTCCGCTGGCGCCGCGCCCTGCACGAAGTGGTTTGCGCGGAAGGACCCGAACGCATCGAAGGCGCCTGGTGGAGCGAAGAGGGCGGCCCCGCGCGCGACTATTTCCGCGTCGAGGACAAGGCGGGGCTGCGCTTCTGGCTCTTTCGCGCGGGACTTTACCGCGACATGCCGCCGCCGCGCTGGTTTCTTCACGGGATGTATGCGTGACATGCCGCGTTACTTCGAATTCGCCGTCGCCTCCAACTTCTCGTTCCTGCGCGGAGCCTCGCATGCCGAGGAGCTGATGCTGCAGGCCGCGCATATCGGACTCGACGGTCTCGGACTCTGCGACCGCAATTCGGTCGCCGGCGTGGTGCGCGCCCATCTCATCAAACGCGAGCAGAAATTGACGCTCGCCTATCACCCCGGGGCGCGGCTCGTCTTCGCCGATGGCACGCCGGACATTCTCGCCTATCCCCGCGACCGCGGCGCATGGGGACGCCTCTGCCGCCTGCTCACGCGCGGCAACCTGCGCGCGGAGAAAGGCGAATGCATCCTTTATCGCGACGATTTGCTCGAACACATCGAAGGCCTCGAGCTCATTGTGATGGAGACATCGACGTGGGAGCTTGCGTCGCCTCCTGTCCTGCGAAAGCCGCCGTCGGCGCCCACAGCCATTCCTCTCCCCGCCCCGACGCAAGCTGGGCCAAAGGCCGCGCTTCGGCTGGTCGCAAGTGCGCAGAAAAAAGCGAACGCAAGCGATCTCCTCGCGCTCCTGCGCGATGCCGCCCGCGACCGCGTGCGGCTCGCCGCCAACATGCTCTATCGCGGCGATGACCGCGCGCGACTCCTCCGGCGCGCCGCGATTGCACGCCAAGCAGGCGTGCCGCTCATCGCCGTCAACGACGTGCTCTATCACCACCCCGACCGGCGAGAATTGCAGGACGTGCTCACCTGCATTCGCGAGCACCAGACGATCGACACCGCGGGACGCCGTCTTGCCGTCAATGCCGAGCGCTATCTCAAGCCGCCCACCGAGATGGCGCGCCTCTTCCACGATGCGCCGAAAGCGATCGAAGAAACAGCGGCGCTCGATGCGGCGCTGACCTTCTCGCTGGATGAGCTGCGGTATGAATATCCCGAGGAAATGCGCGCGGGCTTCGCGACACCCCAGGACGCGCTCGTCCATCTGGCCTGGGAGGGCGCGGCCGCGCGCTATCCCGACGGCATACCGGACAACGTCCGCCAGTCGCTCGATCATGAACTGGCGCTCATCGCCAAGCTCAATTACGCGCCTTATTTTCTCACCGTTCACCACATCGTCGGTTACGCGCGGAACCAAAACATCCTGTGTCAAGGCCGCGGCTCCGCGGCCAACTCGGCGGTCTGCTACTGCCTGCGCATCACCGACGTCGATCCGCGCGAGGGTCGCTTGCTGTTCGAACGTTTCATCTCCTCGGATCGCGGCGAGCCACCCGACATCGACGTCGATTTCGAGCATGAGCGGCGCGAGGAAGTGATCCAGCACATTTACGAGCATTACGGCCGCGGCCATACCGGCATTGCCGCGACCGTCATCTCCTATCGCGGCCGCTCCGCCATCCGCGAGGTCGGCAAAGTCTTCGGGCTGTCCGAAGACACGATCGGCGCGCTGTCCTCCTCGATCTGGGGCATGGGCGGCGGCGGAGTGCGCACCGCCGAGCTCGTGCGCGCCGGCATCGACGTGAACAGCCCGCGTATGCGGAAGATGCGCGCGCTCGCCGTCGAGATCCAATCCTTCCCGCGCCATCTCTCCCAGCACGTCGGCGGCTTCGTCATCACCCGCAGCCGGCTCGACGAGGTGGTGCCGATCGAGAACGCCGCCATGGAGGATCGCACCTTCGTGGAATGGGACAAGGACGACCTCAACGATCTCAACATCCTGAAGGTCGACGTGCTCGGGCTTGGCATGCTCACGTGCCTGCGGCGCAGCTTTGATTTCCTGCGCGCGCATTACGGCGTCGCGCGCGACCTCTTCAACATCCAGGACGAAGATCCGGCGGTCTACCGCATGATCCAGCGCGCCGACACCATCGGGGTGTTTCAGATCGAAAGCCGCGCGCAGATGTCCATGCTGCCCCGGCTCAAGCCGGCAAAATTCTACGATCTCGTGATCGAGGTCGCGATCGTCCGGCCGGGGCCGATCCAGGGCGATATGGTCCACCCCTATCTGCGGCGGAGACAAGGTCTCGACCCGGTCACCTATCCATCACCGGAGCTGCAGGCCATTCTGCACAAGACGCTCGGCGTTCCGCTGTTTCAGGAGCATGCGATGCGGATCGCGATCGTGGC
>JAFAHL010000394.1 GCA_019237215.1 Hyphomicrobiales bacterium
CTCCTCGTCGCTGCGCGCGCGCGTGACTTCATCCTCCAGGACCTGCCAGATGTCGAGCTTGAGGCGGCCGAATTCCGGCGATGCCGACAACGTCATCAGGTTGCGCGGGCGCGGGAACGGCACGTCGATGATCTGTTTGATCCGGCCGGGCTGGGCGGTCATCACCACGGTGCGGTCGCCGAGCAGCAGCGCTTCCTCGATCGAATGGGTGACGTAGATCACGGTCTTGCGGGTCTGCTCCCAAATGCGCACCAGCTCGGCCTGCAGGATGACGCGGTTCTGGGCATCGAGCGCGGCGAGCGGCTCGTCCATCAGCAGCATGCCCGGGTCGGTGACGAAGGCGCGTGCGATCGCGCTGCGCTGGCGCATGCCGCCGGAGAGCTGGTGCGGATAATGCCGCCGGAATCGCGTCAGCCCCACGAGCTTCAACGCAGCCTCGACCCGCGCCGACGCTTCGTCGGTGGGAATGCCGCGCGTCATGAGGCCGAAGCCGACATTGGCTTCGACGTTCATCCAGGGAAACAGGCCGCTCTCCTGGAACACCATCGCGTTCTCGACCGCCCAGCCCGACGCCTCGACCTTGATCGTGCCGCCGGTCTGGGCGGTGAGCCCCGCGAGGATGCGCAGCAGCGTCGATTTCCCGCAGCCCGATGGACCGACGATGCAGACGAATTCGCCCGGGGCGATGCGCAGCGTGATGTCGTCGAGTGCGACCACGCGATCCGGACCGCTCGAGTACGCCTTGCGCAATCCGATGATGTCGATCGCCGCGCCGCGCCGCTCGACGGCCATTGATGTCTTTCCCCCGCGGATGCGTTGATTTCAGCGGCAGCCGGCGAGCTTGCTATCCTTGTTCTCGAGCACGAACGGAGGGAGCTTGCGCAGCGCGTAGTCGACGTAGCTCTTGTCCACGATCCGATCGGCCGGGAACTCGGCGTCGCTCATCTTGCTCTTGAGGAACCAAGCCTGCATGTCGAGCATGCTCTCGACATTGATAGTGCCGTTCGGGTTGCGCGCCGGCCACGGATATTTGTGCAGCAATTCCGGGCGCGTTTCGGTGCCGGTGCGGATCGCGAGATCGATCAGGGCCGCCCGCTCCGCGCCGCCGTGATAGGCCTGGCAGTAGTCGCGGATGGCGCGCAGGTAGGCGACGTAATAGTTGCGCACGAGCTCGCGGTTGGCGTTGGCGAAATCGGTGTTGATCATGCTCACCGCGATGGTGAGAGGGTGTGGCTTGACCACGTCATCGGGGTCCTTGAAGTTCACGGCATGCCCGCCGTCGAGCAATTGCGCGGTGAAGGGCGGGATCGTGATCGCAGCGTCGATCGCCTTGTTGTTGAAAGCAACGGCATATTGCGTGAACGGGATGACCTTGATGTCGACGTCGTTGATGGTCAGCCCGTCGCTCTCCAGGAGCTTGCCGACTTCATAGGTCGACACCGCGCCCTGGCCGTTGGTGGCGATGGTCTTGCCCTTGAGCTGCCGCAGCCGCGTGATCTCGCCCTTGAGGTCGGGGCGCAGCATCAGGTTGTGCCCGAGCGGGCTCGAAACGCGATCCAGCGCCATCGTGATGGGCAGGTTCTTTTCCAGCGCGTTGAAATAGCCGGCGGAAATTCCCCCCTCCACGAGCTGCAATTGGTTCTGCGCCAAGAGCGCGATCGAGTTGGCGGCGGTGTCGAGGGTCTCGGTCACGACCTTAATGCCGTAGTCTTTGAAATAGCCCTTCTCGACCCCCCAGAGAATGGCGGCGGTGGAGATCGAGCGCACCGTGCCGATCTTGACGGTGACCTCCTGGGCGTGAGCCACGCTCGCGCCGCCGATGATGGCGAGACACGCAAGCAAGGTGCGCTGAACCGTCATGCGATTTCTCCCATCGGGCGCGCGATTGCGCTACTCGGATTTGATGAAATAGCGTCCGTCGCCGTCGCGATCATACACGACGGCCGCCGCCAATTGGCAACGGCGTGCGTGCTTGGATAGGCTGATCGGCGAATGGATGGACCGATGCGGCAGGGTGGGAGTGCAATGGCGAACAAGGTTTCGGCGCCCCATGCGCGCGGTGCCTTCATCGGGCGCGCCATGCCGCGCTTCGAGGATCTGCGGTTCGTGCGCGGAGGCGGCAATTACACGGACGATGTCTCGCTGCCGGAGCAGAGCTATGCCGCGTTCGTGCGCGCGCCGCACGCCCATGCCCGCATCGTCTCGGTCGACATGTCAGCCGCGCGCAGGCGGCCGGGCGTGCTGGCCGTGCTTACCGGCGAGGACTATGCGGGCGATGGCCACATCGGCATGGCGCATTTTCCCAATCCGGCGGATGCGAACGATGTCAGCATCCCGACCTTCGCCCCGACGCCGGAACGAAAAATCCTCGACCAGCTGCAGGGGCCGCTCGCGCTCGGCTGCGTGCGTTTTGTCGGCGAGGCGGTCGCGCTCGTCGTCGCGGAAAGCCCCGTGGCCGCGCGCGATGCCGCCGAAGCGGTCGGCGTCGAATATCAGGTCCTGCCGGCGGTGACCGACGTCATGGAAGCGCTCGCGCGCGGGGCGCCGACGATCTGGCCGGATGCGCCCGACAATCTCGCGCTCGACTGCGCCTTCGGCGATTGCGCCGCCGTGGAGGCCGCCATCAAGGACGCCCATGTCGTCGTCGAACAGACGATCCGCAACCAGCGCACCGCCAGCGCCTTCATGGAGCCGCGCGCGGCCATCGGCAGTTATGACGCGGCGCACAAGCAGCATATTTTGATTTCGGGATGTCAGGGCGCGCATCGTCTGCGCCATGCGCTCGCGGCTTGCTTTAAAGTGCAGCAGGAGCAGGTGCGCGTGATCTGTCCCGATGTCGGCGGCGCGTTCGGATCGCGCTTCAATATCTATCCGGAACAGGTCGCGGTGGTGTGGGCGGCACGCCGCGTCGGGCGCCCGGTGAAATGGACGGCGGACCGCAGCGAAGCGTTCCTCACCGACTATACCGCGCGTGACGTCGTCACGCGCGCGCGTCTTGCCTTCGACCGCAGCGGCCGCATGCTCGCACTGGCGCTCGAGCTCACCGCCAATACCGGGGCGCACACCGTCTCCTATGTTCCGCTCAGCAACGGCTACCGCGTTGCGCCAACCGTTTACGACGTGCCGATGGCATGGGTGCGCTTGCGCGGCGTGATGACCAATACGGTGCCGACGGCGCCGTTCCGCGGAGCCGGGCGACCCGAAGCCACCTCCGTCATGGAACGGCTCATCGACATCGCCGCGAAACGATTGAAAATCGACCGGGTGGAGCTGCGCCGCCGAAATCTGGTCCGGCCCGACGCGCTGCCCCATCGCACGGCCACGGGCCTCACTTACGACAGCGGCGACTTCGCCGGCAACCTCGACCGCGCGTTGCAAAGCGCGGACTGGGACGGCTTTCCCGCCCGCCGTAGAGAGGCAAAGAAGCGTGGCCGTCTGCTCGGGATCGGCGTCGCCAACTATGTCGAAACTCCGGTGGGCATGCCGCACGAGCGCGTCGCGATCAAAGTGTCGGCCACCGGCGGCGTCGCCCTCATCGTCGGAACGCAGTCGAGCGGGCAAGGCCACGAGACCAGCTTTCGGCAGGTCATGGCGGACCAGCTCGGCGTTGATCCCGAGGCGATCGATTTCGTGAGCGGTGACAGCGCAACGCTCGCCTCCGGCGGCGGCACCCATTCCGACCGGTCCATGCGTCTTGCCGGCGCGCTGATGGTCGAGACGTCGCGCAAGGTGATCGACCAGGCGCGAGCGATCGCTGCCGTCATGCTCGACGTCGCCGCAGGCGATATTTCGTTCGCGGACGGACTGTTCGTGGCGCCGGACAGCAATCGGCGGCTCACGCTATTCGACATCGCCCGTGCCATCGACGAGCTCGCCTCGCTGCCCGCCGATCTGCGCGCGCCGCTGGCGGCGGAGGCGAGCTTCACCGGGCGCATCCCGGCCTATCCGACCGGCGCCGCCGTCTGCGAAGCCGAGGTCGATCCGGCAACCGGCGCAATCGAAATCCGCCGCTACACGTCGATCGACGATGGCGGCCAGCCGATCAATCCGCTCATTCTGCACGGCCAAGTGCACGGCGGCGTGGCGCAGGGACTTGGGCAAGCGATGATGGAGGCAGCGATCTACGAGCCAGGCTCGGGGCAGCTTCTGTCCGCAAGCTTTCTCGACTACGGCATGCCGCGCGCGGATCACTTTCCGCACCTCGACGTCGAGCTGACGGAGGATCCGACCAAGGGCAATGCGCTGCGCGTCAAGGGCGGCGGCGAGGCCGGCATCACGCCGAGCTCGGCGGTGCTCATGAACGCCGTGCTGGACGCACTCTCCGGGATGGGCATCGAGCACATGGACATGCCGGCCACGCCGCAACGCGTTTGGAGCGCGATCTGCGCCGCCCGCGATGGATCGAGGGGTTGCTAGCGCTGAGTGGCCGGCGAGCATCATTCTCCTTTTGGGCGTGTCTTGAGTCTCTTCCGCTCGCCCCTGCTTCATGCCACGCGTTTTGCGCCACCCCTCGCGGCGGCGCCATGCTAGAGTGAGCGCGAGGAGCGTCCCCATGCCGGAATGCTTCGTTGCCAAGGCGTCCGAGATGCAAGACGGCGATCGGCGCATCGTCGTTGCTGGAAACGCGGAAATCGGCGTGTTCTATAAGGATGGCGCCTACTTCGCCTACAGCAACACCTGCGTGCATGCCGGCGGGCCGGCCTGCGAGGGGCTCATGATCAACCGCGTGGTCGATGTGATCGCGGCGGACCGCACCTATCAGGGCCAGACGTTCTCGGACGAGGTCCATTTCGTCTGCCCGTGGCACGGTTACGAGTACGAGCTGCAAACGGGCGAATGCGTCGGCGACCGGCGGCTGCGATTGAAAAAGTTCGACGTCGTTCGGCGCGGCGAAGATATCTTCGTCGTCGTTTAGGCAAGCCTGCCCCGGCGTGATCCGGGCGGACTTCGAGTTCGTGGTAGAACGCGCGTCAACGGCAAGAGCCAAGGAGAATGCGCCTATGGACATGGCCCGCAGCGAAGTGCGCAAACTCGCCGCCGAGGACTACTCGACCACGCAGCACCTCGCGCACGCCTCCCGGCAGGCGCGTGAGCGCAACTACCAGGATTTTCTCATCGTCGACGTGGATGCCCACCACTACGAGAACGAATCTTACAACGAGGTCTTCACCTACATCGAAAGCCCGGTGATCCGCCGTCAGGCGGTCGAATCGGCAAAGCGCGGCGCACGCGCCTCGATGCTCGGCGGCACCATCGGCTACCAGGACATCGGCGGGCGCATCACGCGCCACGAGCTGCGCAGGCACGACATCCGCAGGCACGACAAAGCCGGCGCCGGAAACCACCGCGACGTCGCCATGACGCTGGAATGGATGGACGCGATGGGTGTCGATTACTCCTGCCTGTTCCCCACGCCGATGCTCTTCCTCGGCCTGCATCCGCAGGTCGAGGTCGAAGTCGCGATGTGCCGCGCCTACAATCGTTGGCTCTGCGAGCGCGTCCTCGCGGTCGAGCCGCGCATCATCTCGATGCTGTATCTTCCGTTCAACGACCCCGACGCCGCGTACAAGACCGTGAAGGATTTCGGCGACAACAAGGGCGTGGTCGGATTCATGGTGACGTCGCCGCGCTACAAGCCGGTGCACGACAACGCCTACGTGAAGACCTACGCGCTGCTCGAGGAGATGGGCAAGCCCGTCGCCTTCCATGCGGCTTACAATTGGCACGACCAATCGTTGTCGCTGACCAATCGCTTCATCTCGGTGCACGCGCTCGGCTTCATGTGGTTCAACATGGTCCACATGACCAACTGGGTGATCAACGGCCTGCCCGAGCGTTTTCCCAAGCTCAAAGTGATGTGGATCGAGAGCGGCCTCACCTGGGCCTATTGCCTGATGCAGCGGCTCGACCACTCCTACATGATGCGCACGTCCGATTGTCCCTCGCTCAAGCGCAAGCCCAGCGAATATATGCGCGAGATGTACTACTCCTCGCAGCCCATGGAGAAGCCGCGCGATCGCTCGATCCTCGAGGCGACGTTCAAGATGATCAACGCCGAGACCCAGCTGATGTGGTCGTCGGACTACCCGCACTGGGACTTCGACCTGCCAAGCGTGATCTACGACCTGCCGTTCCTGAGCGAAAGCGGCCGCCGCAACATCCTCGGCGGCACCGCAGCCAAGGTGTTCGGGCTCGACCCCAAGCCGGTGAAGAAGATTCCGTGATGGCAGCCGACTTCTCGCGTTACGGACCTAATCCATAACGGGAATCAGAAACGCGCGAAGCTAAGCGAATAGCGGCGGAGAACCGTCACTGCGCGGCAGCGCTTCCCTTCGCAGCGGAGGCGGGGGATGGCCGCGTCGCCGGCGCGCGCCCCGGCAGGTATTTGGCGACAACGGCGCGATCGACCTGCGCAATGGCGCTGTCGGGCAGGCGCTGCCAGACCTCGTCTTTGCCGAGCAGCGGAATGCCGAGATAACCCCGCACGGTCAGCACTTGGCCGTCGGCGCTCAGCGTCATCATGGCGCGATAGACGGTGCCGTCGCGCGGATCGACGATGTTGCCGTCATCGTAGCGCAATCCGTTGCGCTTCATGCCGCGGATGAAGGACATGCCGAGCAGCGGCGCATTCCTGCGGTCGTCCGTGCATCCGGTGCAGGCCGGATTGGGAGCGTCGCCGGGCCGTGCAAACAGCTTTGCAAACGCGCCCTCGAAGACGCCGTTGCGCTCAACGAACAGAAACCATCCCATCGACTTGCCGGATTCGTCCTGCTTCTGCCACAGGCCGGCGACGGTCGGCTCAGCGGCTTGCATGGGAAGCGTGGCGCTCGTGAACGCCACGAGGCTCGCGACGAGCAGTATCGACAATCGTGTTTTCAATGGAGTGACCCCCGTCTAGATCAGCGGCGTGATGGTCTACGGAATTCTCTCAACAATATGCCCATTTCAGGGCGCCGCTGCGCGATACCCATCGGTTTCGCGGACCCGCGCCACGAATTGGCGCAATAAGGCCCGGGAGTCGAAAAAATCTCGCGCCTTGCCGCGATTTGGCCTCCTTTCCACAGTCGAGCGGCCCGCCCGCGGGGCCGATCGTCGTCAACCATCTGCCGTTTTTGTCGAAGGCCGAGCCTTGTTTTACGGCGCGCGCGAGGCAATCATGCGCGACCCTTTGATGACGGCGCTCGCTACCTTCGACCCTTCATCATTATCAGTTTGAACGCCGAGCAACCGCGTCCGCCAATGTCGCTGATCTACCGGCTCGCGTCGCGGAACCTGTTCCACGATCGGCTGCGTTTCATCGCAACCGTCGTCGGGGTCGTCTTTTCGATCGTGCTCGTAACCGTCCAGCTGGGTCTTTATCTGGGGTTCGGACGAGTAGTCACCACGATGATCGACCACGCAGCGGCCGACCTCTGGATCATGCCGCTGGGAACCAAGTGCTTCGAAGACCCCTCGACGCTCGACGAGCGCAGGCGATTTCAAGCGCTGTCGATCAACGGCGTGGCGCAGGCCACGCCCGTCGTCATCGGCTATGCCGACTGGCGGATACCGGAGGGCGGAACGTCCCCTGTATTCATCGTCGGATCGGATTTGAGAGCGGACGGATTGCTGCCCTGGAATTTGGTCGAAGGCAGCCTCGATGCGCTTGCGATTCCCGGCGCCGTCGCGATCGACCGGTCCTACTTCGACCGGCTCGGCGTCAGCGGGGTCGGTGACAGCGCCGAGATTCGCGGGCACAAGGTCGAGGTGCGAGCGGTAACCAACGGCATCCGTTCGTTCACGACCACGCCTTACGTCTTCACCACGCTGGATCGGGGGCGGACCTACACCGGAATATCGGCGAACAAGGCGACGTATTTTCTCGTACGCATTTCTCCCGGCGCCGACGCCGAAAGCGTGCGTCGCGGACTCAAGGCAAACCTCTCCGACGTCGATGTTCTCACGACCGCGGAGTTTCGCGACCGTAGCCGCTCGTTCTGGCTGTTCGGTACCGGCGCCGGCTTTGCCTTGCTCGCAGGCGCGCTGTTAGGCATGATCGTGGGCACCGTCATCGTCGCACAAACCTTGTATTCCAGCACCAAGGATCATCTCAACGAGTTCGCAACGCTGCGCGCCATCGGCTCGTCGAGCGTCTATATCCACAAGGTCATCATCTGTCAGGCGCTGATCAGTGCCGTCATCGGGTTTTGCCTCGCCGCCGGCGTCGGCTTGATCGTCATCGCGGCGACCGCGGACACCGCATTGCCGGTCGTCATGACGCCCACGCTCACCCTGGTGTTGTTCCTGCTGACGCTCGCCATGTGCGTCGTATCAGCAATCGCCGCGATCCTGCAGGTCACGCGCATCGATCCTGTGACGGTATTCACGCGATGACCGAACCCATCGTCGAAGCCCTCGATGTCGTCAAACTGCTAGGCAAGGGGGCGGCTCAGGTGCAAGCGCTTAAGGGCGTGAGCTTGGCGCTCAATGGCGGTGAATTGACGCTGTTGATGGGGCCGTCCGGCAGCGGCAAGACCACGCTGCTGTCGATCCTCGGGTGCATGCTGACGCCCACGCGCGGAAGCGTTCGCATGGGCGGTCGCTCCACGGAAGGTGTCGGGCCCGAGGAACTGGCCAAGCTCAGGCGCGAGCATGTGGGGTTCGTCTTTCAATCCTACCATCTGTTTCCGACCCTGACGGCTGCCGACAACGTCCGACTGGCATTGGACGTGCGCGGTGACAACTCCGCGCGCGCCATCGCCAAGACCAAGGATGCCTTGGCCATTGTCGGTCTCGCTCACAAGGCCGAGGCATTTCCGCTCGAACTCAGCGGCGGCGAGCAACAGCGGGTCGCCATCGCACGGGCGATCGTGGGGCAGCCGTCGGCCGTCCTTGCGGACGAACCCACTGCCTCCCTCGACGGCGAAAACGGCAATGCGGTCATGACGCTGCTGGCCGAGATCGCCAAGGATCGCTCGCGCGGGGTGTTGGTCGTCGCGCACGACCCGCGTATATTGCGCTTCGCCGATCGAGTGGTTCACATCGAAGACGGAAGCATCGTGCGCGAAGAGCGCGGCGGTGCGGCAGTCAAAGCAGTCAAAAAAGACGAAGGCGATTGCGCAATCCATGATCACGCCGAAAAGCATGATGGGGTCCAAGAATAAGTCGGCCGTCCGCGGCGCAGCCGCTGTCGTATTCCTGTTCGTGGTGGCGGCGTTGGCCGCGCGGACGGGCGCGCAAGAAACGGCACGCGCGTCGCGACCCGAGGCAGCAGACGACAAACGCTGGCAAACGGTGGCCCCCGGCCGGGTCGAACCTTTCTCGGGCGAGATCAGGATCGCCGCGCCCGTGATGGGCGTGATCGCGCAGGTGCTGGTCAAGGTCAACGACAAGGTCGTCGCCGGTGAGCCGCTGATCCGACTCGTGGACGATGAGGCCCAGGCGCGGCTTGCCGCCGCCGACGCTCAGGTCGCGTTTCGCCTGCGGGCGCGCAACGAAGAGGCCGCGCCAGTGCGGTCGACCGCACGGCGCACGGCCGAGGCTGCGATCGCCGATACCGACAAGGCGGCGGCGCGCCGCAAGGCCGAGGATGCCGTTGCCGATGCCGACAAGGCCGTTGCGGCGGCGCAAGCCGCGCTCGACAAAGCCATGCTCGACAGGCGCGCCGGCCGGGCATCGGAGGTCGATCGAGACGCATTGTCACGGGCGCAGGATCGCCTGCAGCAGCAAAAGGCGGAGCTGCGGCGCATCGAAGCCGACGCCAACACCCCGCTGGCCAACTTTGCGGAAGGCCAGGTCAATGTAGCGCGCGCGGAATCGGCCGCCGCCGCCGCGGCGCTTGCAAAGTTGACGATCCGCGCGCCTATCGCCGGCAGCGTGTTGCAGGTCAATGCCAAACCCGGTGAATTGGCCGCTCCCACCAATGCGCAGCCGCTATTGGTCATCGGCGACGTGTCGGCGCTGCGCGTGCGCGCGGAGTTGGACGAGCGCGATTTCGGGGAAATCAAGATCGGGCAGCCCGTGCTGGTGCGCGCCGCCGCGTTTCGCGGACGCGAATTCGCGGGCAAGGTCGCTTTCATCGCGCCGCTCGTCGGGCAAGGGCGCATTAACGCGCGGGAACAACGCAACGTGACCGACGTCGATGTGGTCGAAGTTCTGGTCGACTTGACGCAGGCGGATCCGCTCGCGATCGGGATGAAAGTGGATGTCTACTTTCAGCCCGACCGCCGTTAACAACCGGCCGCCCGTTCGCCATCGGCAAGCCCATGACCGGATGTCGGAGCCAGGGATGGGCAAAAAGCGGTTGGGGGTGTTGCTGGCGGTCATCGTTTCGTGCGTGACCCCGCATGGGCTCGCCGCCGAGACACTCAAGATCGCGTCGCCCATCCGCGGCAGCTGGGAAGGCGCAATCCCAGAGCTTGGCAAGCAGGCCGGCATATTTCGCAAATACGATCTCGATCTCGACATCCTCTACACCCAAGGCGGCGGCGAGACCCTGCAGGTCGTCATGTCGGGCTCCGTCGATATCGGCCTGAGCGCGGGTGTGCTCGGCAGCCTGGGGGCATATGGGAAGGGCGCACCGCTTCGCATCGTCGGTGCGAGCTCGACCGGGTCGAGAGAGACGTTTTGGTGGGTCGCCGCCAAGTCGCCCCTGCAGTCGATGCGCGAGGTCGACGGTCAGAGCATTGCATATTCCACCACCGGCGCGTCCTCCCATATCACGGTGCTGCGGTTCATCAGCGAATATGGCCTCAAGGCCAAACCGGTCGCGACCGGAGACGTCCCGGGCACCATCACCCAGGTGATGTCGGGTCAGGTGGATATCGGTTGGTCGGTGGCGCCGTTCGTGCTCGATCTCCTTTCCACGAGAGCGGCGCGCATGATCGCGCGCGCCAGCGATATCGCGGCCATTCGCGAGCAAACCATTCGCGTGCAGATCACCAGCGCGTCGAATCTGGCGGCCAAGAAGGATGCTATCGCGCGCTACATGAAGGCGTACAACGAGACGGTCGACTGGATGTATTCCAGCCCCGAAGCCGTGCCGCGCTACCTCGCGTTTTCCGGTTTGGCGGAGCCGGCGGTCCGCCTCATGCTGCGGGAGTTCATTCCGAAGGAGAGCCTGCAGACCGAAAAAATCATGGGAGTGGGCGAGAGCATGAAGGACGCGGTCCAGTTCAAGTTTTTGTCGACGCCGCTCAGCGACGTCGAGCTCAAGGAGCTGATCCAGGTCCCGGCGGGCTCGTAGCGAAGCCGCAGCCGCCAACGGCGCGAACGCGCTACGTTCCCGCTCGCGGGCGCCGGCACGGGCATCGCCGCACCGCACGGCATCGCGGCTTTAGGCCTCTTGCACGCTCTCGATCAAGTCGCGGCTGCGCGCTACTCCCGGCCAGGCCTGGTCGAAATCGGCAATGAGCAGCTTGAAGTCCGGGGAATCGAGCCGCTCGCGCAGTGTTGCCATGTCTTTGAACTGGTAGAGCGCATAGTGGACCGACGCGTCGCTGCGGCTCCAGAAGCGCCAGCCTTTCTCGGCATGGAATTTGTCCATCGCCAAAGGCAAATGGTGCGTTCCATACCATTGATCGAATTTCGCGCGGTCGGACTCGTTTGGTACCTGCGCCCGAACCATCAAATAGGCCTTCCTCGTTTCCATGACCGCTCCTTCCTGAGAGCATAGAGCGCCGCTACCGATGAGCTCGCGCAGTCGAGCTGGCGTAGACCGCGCAAACTGTCTGCGGTTGCGCCCTGCGCTCACGGTAGCGCCGGGACCGCGGTTAAACTACCATTGGCTCAGGCTCGGTCCCAGAGCCCATCCTGCTGATCTGCCGCCACGGGGAGGACGTTCATCAGCGCCCGATCCGAAAGTCGGATGCCACTGCTTCAGCCGCTGGCGTGGCCGTCGCCTGGCGCCCTGTCGCACGCGCTGTGGCATGGCCGTTCGGTGCGCGCGCAGCTCCTCATCGTTTTCATCGTGATCGATCTGATCGCGGGACTGGTGGCGGGCGCCGTGACCATCCTTCAGGCGCGCGCCTCGACGCGGGTCGAGGTCGCCGCGTCGATGGAGCTCGCCGAATTGCTCGTGCGCGAGGCGGTCGGGCTCATGCAGCAAGAGGTGCCGGCGGAAAAATTTCTCGCCGACCTCAGCTCGCAATTGCGGCTCGTGCGCCACGTGCGGATCGTGGTGAAGGACGCCGGCGGCTCCCCCCTGTGGCCACATCCGCCTGCCGGAGCAGCCACACGGGACGATCGTGTGCCGGCGTGGTTCGCGGCGCTGATCGCCGCCCCGATCGCCAGCCGTGACGTGCCGGTCGTCGTCAACGGGGCGCGCGTCGGCTCGGTCGAGATCGTGTCCGAGCCGCACGATGAAATCGCCGAAGTGTGGGGCAACACGGTCGCCCTCGGGGCCGTTGCGCTCGGCGTGAACGTTGCCGTCATCGGCATTCTCTATGTTCTCTTCGGGCGCGTGCTCGATCCTCTCACCGGGGTCGCCCGCGGCCTCGCCGACCTCGAGCAGCACAATTACCGGGTGCGGCTGCCGCGGCCGCAGGCACAAGAACTCGCCGCCATCACCGACCGATTCAATGCGCTGGCGCAGGCGCTCGAGGCCGCGCGCGCCGAGAACGAACAGCTCAACCATCGGCTGATCACGGCGCAGGACGACGAGCGGCGACGCACTGCGCTCGACCTGCACGACGAGGTCGGTCCGAACTTGTTCGGGCTCAAGGCGCATGCGACCTCGATCGCGGCTGCGGCCGCGAAGCTCGAGCACCAAGCCGCGCGCAAAATGACCGAGCGCGTGCACGACATGCTCGCAATCATCGAGCAGCTGCAGAGCATCAATCGCAGCATGCTCAACCGCCTGCGTCCGATGGCGCTCGGCCACATTCCGTTGCGGGATATTCTCTGCGAGCTGGTGCGCGATCGCGCGCGGCAGCATCCGCAGATCGAATTCTCTGTTTGCGCGGACATCCTCATGCGCAGCTATGGCGACTCGATCGACCTCACGATTTACCGCTGCGTCCAGGAAAGCCTGACCAACATCATTCGGCACGCGCAGGCTCGGCATGTGACCATCGAGCTGGGCGAAGTCGCAAGCGACGCCAACGGCGGACCACAGCTTGCGCTCACGGTCCGCGACGACGGCTGTGGAGTCGACCCCATGGCGGCGCCGGGCTTCGGCCTGCGCGGCATGCAGGAACGCGCGCAAGCCCTCGGCGGCAGCTGTAAGGTGGATAGTGCGCTCGGGGGCGGCACCTCGATCCGCATCATGATCCCGCTGCGCGAGCGAAGATCATGACCAGCGTTCTGATCATCGACGATCATCCGATCGTGCTGCAGGGATGCCGCCGGATGCTGGAGGATGCGGGCGTCGAGACCGTGCTCGAAGCTCGCGACGCGGCCGTCGGCTATCGGCTCTACCGCCGCCATCATCCCGACGTGGTGATCGTCGACCTCGCCATGCACGGGAGCGGACTCGGGGGCCTCGACGTGATCCGGCGCATGCGGTCGCACGATCCGCGCTCGCGCATTCTCGTGTTCAGCATGCACAGCGATCCGATCATCGCCGCGCGCGCGCTCGAAGCCGGTGC
Source organism: Hyphomicrobiales bacterium (assembly GCA_019237215.1). Classification (GTDB taxonomy): domain Bacteria; phylum Pseudomonadota; class Alphaproteobacteria; order Rhizobiales; family Xanthobacteraceae; genus VAZQ01. Next base: position 13,566 of record JAFAHL010000394.1, read on the forward strand.
AACCGGCTACGTGCTCAAGGACACGTCCGCGGACGAGCTGATGAAGGCGTTCGATCAGGTGCGCTCCGGCGCCCCTTATCTCAGCAATGATCTTGCCATGCAGGTCGCTTTGGTACGTACGGGCGTGCGGACAAATCCGCTCGCCGACCTCACCCCGCGCGAATTGCAGACGTTATCCTTGTTGGCGCAAGGCAAGCCCTATGGCCGCATCGCCGACGAGCTCAATGTCAGCTACAAGACCGTGGTCAACGCCTGCTCCCAGCTCAAGCAGAAGCTCAACGCCAAGAACCTGCCCGAGTTGATCCGCGTGGCGGTGCAGCTGCTCTCGGCCGAGTCATAAGCAGGCTGGTGCATCGGCACGAAAACGTCCGCCCCGACGAGCGCCGGGTTACTTCAGGAGCCGCGCGAGGGAACGGCCCGCGGCGGTCTTGAGCTCCTTGGCGTCAATCGTGCCGTCGTTGTCGGGATTGGCAGCGTTGAAGCGTTTCTCCACGAGCGCGAGAAATTCATTCTTGTCCAGAGTTCCGTCGTTGTCGGGGTCGGCCGCCGCGAAATCCTTGGCGTTGAGCCGGCCGCGCAATTCGCGCTTGTCGAGGGTGCCGTCGTGGTCGCGGTCGAGCTTGTCGAACAACTTGGAAGCCGCGCTCTTCGCTTCGGCGAGATCGACCGTGCCATCATGGTCCGGATCGAGCGTTTTCAGCAGGCTCTGCGACCATGCTGGCGCGGTCGCGATCAGCGTGATGGCAAGCGTATTCAATATGTTCGTTCGGATGCTCATGTTGACGTTCCTCCGATTCGATGGAGATCACATAGTACTCTGCCCCATGGGCGGGATGCGCGGGCGAGTTCCGACGCCAAAACTCGAGGGCCTTCTCGAGTTCTGAGACCGCCTCGCCGGTGATGCCCCGGGGTCGGCGGCCTGACGTCTGGGGGGAGGGGCGCCCGTAGCGTGTGTCCCCGCGGCCACATTGCCAAATGTTCCCGATGGGAATTGGCAAAACCTCATGAGACCTGGAGCTGGCGGATGTTCCAGAATTTGAGGGAATTCGCCGGTCGGTGTCATGCGTGGGGCGGGGGGGCACGGTCGAGATGCGTCGCGGCTTGCGGCCGCGAAACGCCGCTTGTTGCGGGCCGCCGCGCTTGGCGCGCTGGCATCGTCTGGCATTTTGACAGGAGTGGACGCGGCCTGGGGCCAGATCTCCGAAACCCTGCCAGAGGTCACGGTGAGCGTCCCGCGACCAAAGCCTCGGCCGCCTCGGCGCGCAGAGCCGGCGCCGCGCCGGACGGCTTCATCGGCGCCCGTGACGCGCGAGCCTGCGCCGGCGGCGCCGGAGCCCGCGCCCGCGGTCACTGCGCCGTCCCCATTTCAGTTCGTCGCTCCGACGCCCATTACCGGTCTCGGCATCGACCGCGACAAGGTGCCGGCCATGGTGCAGACGCTCCCCGCCGAGGACTTCTCGCGCGTCTACTCGCCTAACGTGGTCGAGACGCTCGCGCAGCGCATTCCCGGCATCACCACCAACGACGTCCAGGGCAACGAATTTGCCACGGATCTGCGCTATCGCGGCTTTGCGGCTTCGCCGGTGCAGGGCACGCCGCAGGGGCTCGCCGTCTACATGCAAGGCATCCGCGTCAATGAAGCCTTCGGCGACACCGTCAACTGGGACTTGATTCCGAAGGTCGCGATCGGCCGCTCGGATATCTGGACCAACAATCCGGCCTTCGGCCTCAACGCCCTTGGTGGCGCAATCAGCTTCCAGATGAAGGACGGCTTCACCTACAACGGCACCGAGTTCGATGCCTCAGGCGGCTCCTACGGCCGGGTCGGCGGCTCCCTGCAATACGGGGTGCGCAACGGGGAATGGGGGCTCTATCTCGCGGCGGAAGGGCTCAAGGACGATGGCTGGCGCCTCCAGTCGCCATCGCGGCTGGCGCGCTTCTACGGCGATCTCGGCTGGAAGGGCACCGACGCCGAGATTCATCTCGTCACGTCCGAAGCAGACAATTTCTTCGGCGTGGTCGGACCGACGCCCATCGAACTGCTCGCCAACGACTATCGCGCGATCTACACCTGGCCGCAGACCACCAAAAACCAGGCGGAACTGATTGCGCTCAACGGCCGCTACTCCGCGACCGACCATTGGACGGTGCAGAGCAATCTTTATTATCGCCGGTTCGACCAGCAGCATGTCGACGGCAACGCCGCCGAGGTCGAGCGCTGCAGCGGGCTCAACACGCTGTGCCTCCAAGACGATGCATTCCCGCCGCCGCGACCGCCGGCGACCGCTTTCCAGATCCTCAATCAGAATGGCCAGCCGATCAATTGTCCGCCCGGTGGCGGCAATACCTGCGCGACCACGCCTTGGGGCACCGTCGACCGCACCTTCACCAAGGCGCTGACGACAGGCGCCTCGTTGCAGGGCCTCAACGACGACAAGGTGCTCGGTCACGAC
>JAFAHL010000488.1 GCA_019237215.1 Hyphomicrobiales bacterium
CCTGCGCAACAACCGGCGCAAGGGATTGTTCAATGGCGGACTCTGGGTGGTGAGGGAACGCCCGAAGGCGCGCCGGCAAATCATCCGGATGCGGCTCAAGCCCGACGAGGAGCTGGGTGACAGGACGATCAAGGTGTCGGTGCGGCCGGAATGCTTCACCGGCGCCATCGAAGCGTTCGAGTGGCCCGCGCGCAAACCCTATGACGAGTTCGACTTCGGTTACGTTTTGACCGTCCACAAGGCGCAAGGCTCGCAATGGGATGATGTGGTCCTGTTCGACGAGTCCGGCGCGTTCCCCGACAACCGCGATCGCTGGCTCTATACCGGCGTGACGCGGGCGGCGAAGCGGCTGACCGTGGTGGTGTGACGCGTGCGTCAATCTTTCTTGCCCTCGACCTCGCGCACGGGAGTCTCCGGCGTCAAGCCGGCGCGCCGGCGCGCGAAAGTCTCCTCGCCGCTTTGCTGCCATTTGCCGGCAACGGCGCGCTGCGCATAGACGTCCCACGTCTGCGACCAATCGCCGAGCGAATAGCCGTGCCATGGCGGCTGGGGCGTAAGCGCGGGCAGTTGCAGCTCCTGCCAGATCGCGCGCGCCCGCTCCATGAATTCGCGCGCGGGCAAGGCGAGCGGGGGCGCCGAATGTTTCAGCGTCGCGTCGATGAGGAGGCCTGAGTCTTCTTCACGCGGTCGCGATTTCGGCCCATGCCCGGCGGAGCGGTGAGGAGCGACGTGCACGTCCTCGATCGGGTTCGAGCGATAGGCGAGCGACCAGAACACGGCGTCGGTGTTGGTCGGATCGATGTCTTCGCTTAGCGCAATGCAAATTTTCCCGCAATCGGCGAGCAGCGTCGCGGCGCCGTGCAAGCCCCGCCAGATTTCGCTGCGCGGCGTGCCGTGCGCGAATTGCACGAAGATCACCTTGCGCAGGTTGGAGAGCGGCTCGTGCATGACCACGCGGCGGACCCCCTTGACCGCGAGCTGTTGCCGCAGATGCGTGAGGAACAGGGGCTCCATCGCCACCTTCTTGAGCACGCTCGATTCGCTCGGCGTCACCTGGCTGATGATGGATGCAAATACCGGCGCCTGCCTGTGCGTGATCGCGGTCACGCGCATGGACATGTTGAAGTCCTCGAGCGCGACGTGACCGTGACTTTCGCCGAACGGACCTTCCGGCTCGAGCAGGTCGGGCTCGATCATTCCCTCGATCACGATCTCCGCGTCGGCGGGCACGTTGAGGTCGACGCTGATGGCCTTCGTCATGCGCATCGGCGCGCCGGCGAGCGCCCCCGCGACCGCCATTTCATCCAAATCGACGGCGAGCTTCATCCCGCCCGTGAACATCGCGACCGGCGCGCAGCCGACAACGATCGCACACGGCATCGGCTCGCCCTTCCGGTTGTGCTTCTTCCAGTGCAGATAGCCGCCGGCGCCGCCGATGCGCGAGGACATGCGCACGCCGAGCCTGTCCGTCGCCTTCAATGCCCCACGGTACGTTCCCATGTTCTGAATGCCGGTATCGGGATCGCGCGTGACGCAAAGCGTCGCGGTGAGATAGGGAGCGGCGTCGAAACCCGGCGTCGAGATCGGCACCGGCAGGCGCGCCAAACCCTTGCCGGCGCCGCGAAGCTCCTCACCTTTGATCACGACCTCCTGGCACGGCGGCGCACCAACGAGGACCGGCGCAATCGGGTCGGCAATCGCGCGCACCCACGCCGCCTCGATCTCTTCGACCGGGCGCCCCATGCCGACCGCGTAGATTCGCGGCGAAGCGGCGAGCGCGCCGACCGCGACCGGAATGTCGTAGCGACGACCCGAGGAGTCGATGACGTTGGTGAACAAGAACGCGCGCCGCTGCTCCTCCTTGAGCCCGCCCTGGAATTGCCAGCGCACCAACGGATGCAACTCGGTGTCCTTGTCGATCGGGCGATCGACGCGCACGAGCAACCCCTGCGCCTCGAGCGCGGCGAGGTGCGATTGGAAATCGAGCGGCGGTCCGGCGGCGCCCGTTCGCGCCGACCGGCGCGCATCGGCGCCGACGTCGAGCATGGTCGCGACCTTCTTGTTTCGCCGCTAACGTACGATTTGTGGCGATTGCAATGCAATGCTTTCGGTGTATCGTCGGCCGCCGCGTTGCGCTGTTGCGGGCATCCGACCATGGGCGCGAAGCATTTCGGCGCCCGCGTCGCGCGCCTCGAAGATCCGACGCTACTGACCGGACGCGGGCGCTTCGTCGACGACATCAGGCTTGCCGGCGCGCTGCAAGCTTGCTTCGTGCGCAGCCCGCACGCCCACGCCGCAATCCGCTCGATCGACGCGTCGGCGGCCCGCGCGATGCCGGGCGTCCATGCCGTGCTGACCGCGGATGATCTGCCGCCGCGCATGGCGAGTGGCCAGATTCCGATGCTGGTGCCCAATCCATCGATCAAGACGCCGCGCACGCAGCTTGCGTTGGCGCGGCGCGAGGTCTGCTATGTGGGGCAAACCATCGCCGTGGCGATCGCCGACAACCGCTATCTCGCCGAGGATGCCGCCGCCGCGGTCAAGGTCGATTTCGAAGCCTTGCCGGCGGTCAGCGACTGCCGCGACGCCGTTCGCCCCGGCGCGCCTCCTGCGCACAGCGATCTTGCGACCAACGTCGCCGCCGTCGTTGCCATGAGCTACGGCGAGGTCGACGCGGCGTTCGCGCGCGCGGCCCACGTGTTCGAGGAGGAGCTTTCTCTCCATCGCGGCGGCGCCATGACGCTCGAAGGCCGCGGCGTGCTCGCGAGCTACGACGCCGCGCCCGACATGCTGACGGTTTGGTCGGCGACGCAAACGCCGCACCTTTGCCGCGCCACGCTCGCCGATCTGCTCGAACGCGACCTCGAAGCGATCCGCGTCATCGCGCCCCACGTCGGCGGCGGTTTCGGCACCAAGGCGCCGTTCTACCCGGAAGAGGCGGTCATTGCGACGGCGGCGATGAAGCTCGGCCGCCCGGTCGCGTGGCAGGAGGACCGGCGCGAACATTTCCTCTCGGCGACGCAGGAACGCGACCAGCATTGGAAGGTCGCCATCGCCGTCGATGCGCAAGGAAAAATCCTCGGCCTCTCCGGCACCCTGCTGCACGACACCGGAGCCTTCCTGCCCTGGGGCATCATCGTGCCCTACATCGCGGCGACGACATTCCCGGGACCTTATGTCGTGCCGGCCTACCGCATCGAGGCGACGGTCGTGCTGACCAACCGCGTGCCGACCACGGTGGTGCGCGGCGCTGGCCGGCCGCAGGCGGTCTTCGCCATGGAACGGCTGATGGACCGGGTCGCGCGCGAGCTCAAGCTCGATCGCGCCGAGCTGCGTCGACGCAACATGATCGCGCCCGAGCAGATGCCCTATTCCGTCGGACTGGTTTTTCGCGATGGCAAGCCGCTCGTCTACGCGAGCGGAGATTTTCCGAAAAGTCAGCGGCGCGCGCTCGCCCTCTCCGAGTACGAGGGCTTTCGCGCGCGCCAGACGAAAGCGCGTGCCGAAGGCCGCTGCCTCGGCATCGGGATCGCCAACTACGTCGAGGGCACGGGGCTTGGGCCGTTCGAGGGCGTGACCGTGCGCGTCCTTCCCAACGGCAAGGTCGCGGTGGCGACCGGCGCGACCACGCAGGGACAAGGCACGCGCACGACGCTCTCCCAGATCGTGGCCGATCAGGTCGGCTGCCGCATCGAGGACATCGTCATGACCGCTGGCGATACCGCCGCCATCTCGCAAGGGGTCGGCGCCTTCGCCAGCCGACAGGCGATCAACGCCGGCTCTTCGGCGCTGATCGCGGGCGCGAGCGTGCGCCAGCAGATCGTCGCGCTCGCCGCCCGCGTGCTCGGCGTGGCTGAAAGCGACATCGACGTCGAGGATGGCCGCGCCATCGCGCGGGCCGGCAACAAGCCGTCGATCGTGCTCGGGGAGCTTGCGCGCGCCGCGCAGGGGATGCCGGGCGTCTCCTTCCCCGCGGCCCAAACCCCCGGCCTCGAGCACACGGCCTATTTCACCCCGCCGCAAGCCTCCTATTGCAACGGGACGCACGTGGCGGAGGTCGAGGTCGACCCTTTGACCGGCGGCGTGAAGCTCCTGCGTTACACCGTCGCCCACGACAGCGGAAACATCATCAATCCGCTGGTGGTCGACGGCCAAGTGCAGGGCGGCGTCGCCCACGGCGTCGGCAACGCGCTGTTCGAATGGATGAAGTACGATCGAGACGGACAGCCGCTGACGACGACCTTTCAGGACTATCTCTTGCCGGGCGCACTCGACGTGCCGCCCTGCGCGATCGAGCACGTGGAGACGCCGAACCCGCTCAATCCGCTCGGCGTCAAAGGCGCGGGCGAAGGCGGCACCATCCCGGCGCCGGCAGCCATCATCTCCGCCGTCGAGGACGCGCTCTCTGCCTTCGGCGTGCGCTTCGCCGAGATGCCGTTGACGCCAGATCGCATCGTCGATGCGCTGCGCAAAGCCGGAGCGTATGAGACGCTAGCGGCGGGATGAGCGACGCTCACGTCGCATGACGGCTTTGGCGCCCGAGACGCACGCGCCCGATCGTCCTATATAAATCCGCGGGGACATGGAACTTCGGAGGCTCTCCCATGCCGAGCAATGGAAAGCGGCGGCTGCGCTCGCAATTGTGGTTCGACAATCCCGACAATCCGGGCATGACTGCGCTTTATCTCGAGCGCTACCTCAATTACGGGCTGACCAAGCAAGAGCTCACCTGCGGCAAGCCGATCGTGGGCATCGCCCAGAGCGGGTCCGACCTCTCGCCCTGCAATCGCCATCACCTCGAGCTCGCCGGGCGCGTGCGCGAAGGCATCCACGACGCCGGCGGCATCGCCTTCGAGTTCCCGATGCATCCGATCCAGGAAACCGGCAAGCGTCCGACCGCGGCGCTCGACCGCAATCTCGCCTATCTCAGCCTGGTCGAAGTGCTGTTCGGCTATCCGCTCGACGGCGTCGTGCTCACCACCGGCTGTGACAAGACGACGCCGGCGGCGATCATGGCGGCCGCGACCGTGAACACGCCGGCGATCGTGCTGTCCGGCGGGCCGATGCTCAACGGCTGGTGGAAGGGCGAGCGCGCGGGCTCCGGCACCGTGGTGTGGTGGGCGCGCCAGGAGCATGCCGCCGGTCGCATGGACTACAAGGAATTTCTCGATCTCGTCGCGTCCTCGGCGCCATCGATCGGCCATTGCAACACCATGGGCACGGCCTCGACCATGAACGCGCTCGCCGAGGCGCTCGGCCTTTCGCTGCCGGGCTGCGCCGCCATCCCCGCGCCCTACCGCGAGCGCGCACAAATCGCCTACGAGACCGGCCGGCGCGCGGTCGAGATCGTGCACGAAGATCTCAAACCCTCCGACATTCTCACCCGCGACGCGTTCGAGAACGCCATCGTCGCGTGCTCGGCGATCGGCGGCTCCAGCAACGCACCGATCCACATCAACGCCATCGCGCGCCACGTCGGCGTGTCGCTCTCGATCAAGGATTGGGAAACCATCGGCCATGAGGTGCCGCTGCTGGTCAACATGCAACCCGCCGGCAAATATCTCGGCGAGGAATATTACCGCGCCGGCGGATTGCCGGCGGTGCTGCATGAGTTGATCGCGGGGGGCCGTATCCATGCGCACGCGCGCACGATCAACGGCAAGACCGTCGGCGAAAACGTCAAGCACGCCCAGATTAAGGACCCCGATGTGATCCGCCCCTACGGCAAGCCGCTGAAGCAGCACGCCGGCTTCAAGGTGCTGTCGGGAAATCTGTTCGACTCCGCGATCATGAAAACAAGCGTGATCTCGGAAGAGTTCAGGCAACGCTATTTGTCGAATCCAAAAGACCCCAACGCCTTTGAAGGCCGCGCCGTCGTGTTCGACGGGCCCGAAGATTACCACCACCGCATCGACGATCCGTCGCTCGAGATCGATGCGGGCACGATGCTGTTCATCCGCGGCGTCGGGCCCATCGGCTATCCGGGCTCGGCCGAGGTCGTGAACATGCAGCCGCCGGCGGCGTTGATCAAACGGGGCATTACCTCGCTGCCCTGCATCGGCGACGGACGCCAGTCCGGGACCTCCGCCTCGCCATCGATCATCAACGCCTCCCCCGAGGCGGCGGTGGGTGGCGGGCTTGCCTTGCTCAAGACCGGCGACCGCGTGCGCATCGACCTCAACAAGGGCAGCGCCAACATGTTGGTGCCAGACGCCGAGCTCGCGCAACGCCGCACCGCGCTGGAGAAACAGGGTGGCTACAAATATCCGCCGAGCCAAACGCCTTGGCAGGAGATCCAACGCGGCATGGTCGATCAGCTCGCCGACGGCATGGTTCTCAAACCCGCCGTGAAATATCATCGCGTCGCGCAAAAGAGCGTGCCGCGGGACAACCACTGATCCCATTTGAGGAGCGAACGCGGTTCACGAAAATTGGCTGTGGGTGAACGGCGGGCGTCGGAAACGCTTCCCGCGTGAACCAAAGGCCGTGAATGCCGTTAGCTTCGGCAGGGAGAAACAGGCCATGGCGTTACGTCTGCAAGGCAAGCTTGCGCTCGTCACCGCGGCGGGACAAGGGATCGGGCGTGCCATCGCCGAAGCATTTGCGGCCGAAGGCGCCCGCGTGATCGCCACCGATTTGGAAGAGAAAAAGCTCGAAGGCATCAAAAGCGTAAAGCGCTGCAAGCTCGACGTGCGCTCGACCGCGGCGATCGAGGCGCTCGCGAAGGAGACCGCGACCGAGTTGGGCGCACTCGACGTGCTCGTCAACTGCGCCGGCTACGTGCATCATGGCAGCGTGCTCGACTGCTCCGAGCAGGATTGGGACTTCTCCTTCGATCTCAACGTGAAATCGATGCATCGAATGATCAAGGCGTTCCTCCCGGGCATGCTGCAGAAGAAGGCAGGCTCGATCGTCAACATTTCGTCCGCGGTGTCGTCGATCCGCGGGGTTCCCGACCGCTATGCCTATGGCGCAACCAAAGCCGCCGTCATCGGGCTCACCAAAGCGGTTGCTGCCGACTTCATCCGGCAAGGCATCCGCGCCAACGCGATCTGTCCGGGCACGATCGAGTCGCCCTCGCTCGAGGACCGGATCAAAGACCGCTCGCGCGCGACCGGGAAATCGCCGGCGGAGGTGGAGAAGGCGTTCGTCGAACGCCAACCCCTGGGTCGGCTCGGCCGGCCCGAGGAGGTGGCCGCGCTCGCGGTTTTTCTCGCCTCCGACGAGTCGAGCTACATCACCGGGCAACCGCATCTGGTCGACGGCGGGATGGCGCTCTAGGTGCCGGAACCCATATATTCGGACGTAGATGACCCTGGACCGCAACCAATCCTTAACTGCCTGGAGATTGCCTATGACGATGGCAATTGCGCGCGCGTGCCGTTTTTTTGTTCGGAACGCTCAGTGAATCGATGAGTTGTCGTATCCGTACCGATCGCACTATCTTCCCTTAATTTGCACGCACTGGGCCTGCGCCCCGCACGCAATGGCACCCTTTTCCGGACGACCGTGATGTCAAACTCCATTCCCTCGCTCCCTTCCGATCTCAAGCCATTCGCCTTTCTGCTCGATGTCGACGGGACGCTTCTCGACCTCGCTCCCACGCCGCGCGGGGTTTTCGTTTCGCACGAGCTGCGCGATACGCTCGCGCGACTTTGGCAACGGACCGATGGCGGCGTCGCTTTCGTGAGCGGCCGCCCGGTGAGCGAGCTCGATCTCATCTTCTCCCCGCTGCAATTGCCGGCGATCGGCGGTCACGGCGCCGAGCTTCGCACCGCTCCTGGCGCCGCGCCGGAAGCGCCGCGGCTGCCCGCACTCGATCCCGCCGTGAAGCGGCAGTTTGCCGCCATCGCCGAGGCGGGTCCTGGCATCATCCTGGAGGACAAAGGCTACTCGCTCGCGCTCCATTACCGGCTGGCGCCGGACAAAGAAGACCTGGTGCGCGCGGCTGCTGGGAAGATTTGCGCCGGCGTGAAGGGCGCTGCGATCGAGCTGTTGCCCGGAAAATTGGTGGTGGAAATCAAGCAAACCGGTTTCACCAAGGCGACCGCCGTTCGCGAACTGATGACCTATCCGCGCTTCTCCAACCGCCGTCCCATTTTCCTCGGCGACGACGTGACGGATCTGGGCGTGTTCGAGATTCTGCCAGATTTCGACGGCATTGGTATTTCAGTCGGCCGCAACGTCCCCGGCGTCGAGGCTCGCTTCGCCCAGCCAGCGGATGTTCGCCGCTGGCTCGCGCAAGTCTCTCGCAACGACGCATTCGCGACCTCATGACCGACCACGGGCTTGATCTTGCCGTCATCGGCAATGGACGCACGGCCGCGCTCGTCGATCCGACCGCGCGTCTGGTTTGGTGGTGCTATCCCCGCTTCGACCGCGATCCGATCTTCTGCCGTCTGCTTTCGGGCGACGAGGAGAAGGGATTTTGTGACGTCGTGCTCGACAATATGGCCGATTTCCAATCCGAATACCTCCGCAATACCGCGGTGGTGTCGACGGTGCTCACCGATCGGAATGGTGGCTCCGTCCGCATTACCGATTTCGCCCCTCGCTTTCGGCAATTCGGCCGCGTCTTCCGGCCCCCGCAACTCATCCGGATGATCGAACCGGTGGCCGGGCTGCCGCGCATCACCCTTCGTTTCCGCCCGACGCACGATTACGGACAGGCGTTCACCCATCGTTCCGTCGGCAGCAATCATATCCGCTTCATTCACGAGGGCTGCGTCATCCGCCTCACCACCGATGCGCCGCTGTCCTACATCGAGAGCGAGGCTCCCTTCGTCCTCACGCGGCCGCACCATCTCGTATTCGGCGTCGACGAGCGCTTTCAAGACGAACTCGAAACCACCTGCCGCGAATTCTGCGACCGCACCATCGACTATTGGATGGATTGGTCGCGGGGTCTGTCCATTTCCTACGATTGGCAGGATGAAATCATCCGCGCCGCGATCACGCTCAAGCTCAGCAACTTCGAGGAAACCGGCGGCATCATCGCGGCCCATACCACCTCCATCCCCGAAGCTCCGGAATCCGGCCGCACTTGGGACTACCGCTACTGCTGGCTGCGTGATGCCTATTTCGTGGTAAAGGCGCTCAACCGCATCGGCGCGACGCAGACGATGGAGGATTTCATCGCGTTTACGCTCAGCATCGCGTCCAACCCCGACGAGCCGTTGCGACCGGTCTACAGCGTCGTTCCGATCGACCCGATGGATGAAAAAACGGCGCCCAGCCTCAAGGGCTATCGTGGGGATGGCCCGGTGCGCATCGGCAACGCCGCGGCCGAGCAAGTTCAAAACGATACCTACGGCAGCATCATCCTCGCTGCGATGCCGATGTTCTACGACCGGCGCCTACCACGGCTCGGCGACGAAGGGCTTTTTCGGCTGCTGGAGACGCTCGGCAGCAAGGCCGGCGAGCTCGCCTTGGAAGCCGACAACGGCATTTGGGAATATCGCGGCCGCCAACGCATCCACACCCATTCCACCGCCATGTGCTGGGCCGGCTGCCACCGGCTTGCCGCCATTGCGCGTCGATTGGGCCTGCCGGATCGGGCGGCGCACTGGAGCGCCGTGGCCGAGCCGGTTCACCACGCGCTGCTGCAGGGCGCCTGGAACGAGAAGCGTCAAGCGTTTACCGCCGCCTTCGGGTCGGAGGACCTCGACGCCAGCGTTTTGTTGCTGCCCGACTTAGGCGTGATCGAAGCCGACGATCCGCGCTTCGTCAGCACGGTCAAGGCGATGGAGCGTGAACTTTTGCGCGAGAAGCACGTTATGCGTTATGCTTCGGCGGACGATTTCGGCCTGCCGGCGACCGCCTTCCTGATTTGTCGATTCTGGCTGGTCGATGCGTGGTGGTCGCTGGGTCGCCGCGAGGAGGCGTACGAGTTGTTCGTCGACGCGTTGGCATATCGCAATCGTTATGGCTTGCTGTCGGAGGATATCGATCCGCAAACCGGGACTTTGTGGGGAAATTTTCCGCAAACCTACTCGATGGCCGGCTTGATTTTGACCGCGATGCGACTATCGCGCAGCTGGGAGGATCGCTATTGGCGCGGCTGATCGTCGTTTCCAACCGTGTGGCCGTCCCGAGCGGCGATAGTCAGGCCGGCGGGCTCGCGGTTGCGGTCCGCTCATTGCTCAAGCGCCACGGCGGGCTCTGGTTCGGCTGGAGCGGAACGGTTTCGGCCGACGAGGACGCCGCGACCAGGACCATTCAACGCGGCGACATGTCTTACGTCGTCACCGACCTCGTCGAGGCCGACTATCAGGAATATTACAACGGTTTCGCCAATCGGGTGTTATGGCCAATCCTGCATTATCGGCTCGATCTGGCGGAGTTTTCGCGCCGCGATCTCAGCGGCTATCGGCGCGTCAACGCGCATTTTGCCAATGAGCTCAACAATCTATTGCAACCGGACGACGTCATCTGGGTGCACGACTATCATCTCATTCCGTTGGCAAAAATGCTGCGCGACCGCGGTCACAGCAACCGCATCGGATACTTTTTGCACGTACCATTCCCGCCGCCGGAAATTCTCACCGCGCTGCCAAACCACGAGTGGCTCATTCCGCAATTGAGCGCGTACGATCTCGTCGGCTTTCAAACCGAGAACGACGCGACGAATTTCGCGCGCTATCTCGAAAACGAATGCAAATTGCAGAAACGCGGCGAGTTTTCCTATCAAACGCCTGAACGAACCGTGCGCGTCGGCGTCTTTCCCATCGGCATCGAGACGCACGAGTTCAGCCGGCTGGCACGGCGGTCGGTGCGCTCGCCGCTGGTGCGTGGGGTGCTGGATAGCCTCGCTGGGCGCGCCATGATGATCGGCGTCGACCGGCTGGATTATTCCAAAGGGCTGGCGCAGCGCATGGACGCCTTCGAGCGCTTCCTCGCGGTATACCCCGACTGGCGCGGCAAGGTGACCTACCTGCAGATCACGCCGAAAAGCCGCTCGGAAATCCAGGAATACGCCGAGATGGAGCGCACGATCAGCGAGGCCGCCGGACGCATCAACGGTGCCTATGGCGAGATCGCCTGGACGCCGATACGCTACGTCAATCGTGCCTATAGCCGCAGCGTCCTTGCAGGCCTCTTCCGCTCCGCGCGCGCGGGGCTGGTGACGCCGTTGCGCGACGGCATGAACCTGGTGGCGAAGGAATACATCGCCGCCCAGGATCCCGAAGACCCCGGCGTTCTGATCTTGTCGCGCTTTGCCGGCGCGGCGGCCGAATGCACGGCCGCGCTTCTCGTCAATCCATACGATCCCGAGACGGTCGCGACCTCGATTTCACATGCGCTTTCCATGCCGCTCGAAGAGCGGCGCACGCGCCACCAGGCGCTGTTTCAGGTGATTTCCGACAACGACCTCAATTCGTGGGGCGAACATTTCCTCGCCGTACTGACGAAGGACGCGGCCATGCCGCCGTGGCCCGAGCGGCTCGGACTTGCCCCGACGATCCCGGCTCGCCTGGCTTGAGATCGCCGTTTCACCCAGGCGTCGCCGGCGACTTGCACGCCGCCGCATCGCTTCCACGCCGCAAGAACCGTGCTGCGTGAGCTAACCGCCGGCCGCGGCTGACGCCGCCACGCCTTCTGCAGCCGGCTGCGCGCGGTGTTCCTCAGGCGCTTCCAACTGCGTCAGGTTGAACGCACTGTTGACCAGGGCAAGGTGCGTGAACGCTTGCGGAAAGTTGCCGACGAGGCGGCCCGTGCGCGGGTCGTATTCCTCGCTCAGCAGTCCCACGTCGTTGCGCAGATCGAGCAGCCGATTGAACATGCGCCGCGCGTCCTGCCAGCGATCCTGCGCCATATAGGCATCGACCAACCAGAAGCTGCACGCCAAGAAGGCCCCTTCCCCGGGCGGCAAGCCGTCATCGGATGCCGCCGTGTCGTAGCGCAGGACGAAGCCATCGACCAATAGCCGCCGCTCGATAGCTTGCAACGTCCCACGCACGCGCGGATCGTCGGGCGGCAAGAAGCCGACCAGCGGCAGCAGCAGAAGGCTGGCGTCGAGGTGTTTCGACCCATAGGACTGGACGAAGCTTCCGAGCTCCTGGTCGAAGCCGCGACGGCACACGTCGGCGTGAATGGCGGCGGCGAGCTCACGCCAGCGAGCGATCGGCGCTTCGAGGCCGAACTGCTCCGCGCTCTTGATCGCACGATCGAAGGCGACCCATGCCATGACCTTGGAATAGGTGAAGTGCTGGCGCCCGCCGCGCGTTTCCCATATGCCATCGTCCGGCTCGGTCCAGATGCGCTCGAGGTGGGACAGAAACGCCTGCTGCAGCGCCCAGCCGGATTCGCTCGCTACGAGCCCCTTGCATCTCGCCTGATGGAACGCATCCATCACCTCGCCGAAGGTATCGAGCTGGAGCTGGCCGTGCGCAGCATTGCCAACGCGTACCGGCGCGGAGCCTTGGTGGCCCGGCAACCAAGGCAGCTCCATTTCCGTCAGCCGCCGCTCGCCGGCGATCCCGTACATGATTTGGACCTGGTCCGGACTACCGGCGACCGCGCGTAGCAGCCAGTCACGCCAGGACTGCGCCTCCTCGTAGAAACCAGCGTCCAACAGCGCGATCAGCGTGAGCGTCGCGTCGCGCAGCCAGCAAAAGCGATAGTCCCAGTTTCGCACCCCGCCCAAGCATTCCGGCAACGAGGTGGTCGGCGCCGCGACGATGCCGCCGGTCGGCCAATAGGTGAGCGCCTTGAGCGTGATCAGCGAGCGCATGACCGCATCCGAGCAGTGTCCGGGCGGCCGGCATTTTTTCGACCAAGCGGTCCAAAAGTCCTCCGTCGCCTCGAGCGCGGAGCGAGGATCGAGCGGCGGCGGCGGCGACAAATGCGAGGGCACATAGGTGAGGACGAAGGGCACCGTCTGTCCCGCCACCACGGTGAACTTGCCGACGGTCGTCATGTTCTCGCCGACGAGATGAACCGGCGTCCGCAGCACGACCATGTCCGGGCCGGCTACGGCCCGCAACGTGCCGTCGTCGGGCCGCGTGACCCAGGGAATGATCGCGCCATAGCCGAAGCGCAGCACAAGCTTGGTGCCCATGCTCACTCGGCCCCGCTCCCCGACCACGAGACGGACCACGCTCGAATGCGTTCCCCGCATCGGCATGAAATCGACCAGGGTTACGGCGCCCTCGCTGCATTCGAAGCGTGTTTCCAGAATCAAGGTGTCGGGCCGGTACCGCCGGGTGACGCTGGCGCCGTCGTCGCGCGGGGCGATCAGCCAATGGCCGTGGTCGTCGGAGCCGAGAAGCGCGGCGAAGCAAGCATCGGAATCGAACCGCGGCCAACACAGCCAATCGAGCGAGCCGTTGCGCGCGACCAGCGCGGCCGCCTCGCAATCGCCGATCAGCGCGTAATCCTCGATATGGGACGACATGCGGACCTATGGCCTGAAATCGATGACGACCTTGATGTCGCCTTTGCGGTGCTCAAGCGCCTCATCCCAGCGCTCGAGAGGCACAGTACGCGTAATCAGCCGCGCAAGCCAATGCTTGTCCGCGCGCGCAAGCGCGCTCGCCGCCGTCTCGTAGTGCCGCCGATTGGCATTGACCGTCCCGAATACGACGTCGTTGTCGAGCACCATGGTGCGGTTGAGGCGGCCGACATCGACGTCGAACACCTTTCCGGGCTCGGTGACACCGGTCAGGCAGACGATTCCGGCCGCCGCCGTCGCGCTGAGACATGCACCGATGAGGCCCGCAGCTCCGGTGCATTCCATCAGAATGTCGGGAGCCAGCCGTTCGAGGCCCGCGGGGTCGCTGTGGTAGGTCCCGCCCAGATCGCGCACGAGCGCCTCCTTGGGACCACCCTTGTTGTGATCGAGCACATGCACGTCGAGCTCGCGCTGCATTCCCGTGAGGGCCGCCAGCAGCCCGATCGGCCCGGCACCGGTGACGAGCAGCGTCTTCGGCTGCCACGCACGCGCGCGATGGCCGATGCGCTCGGTGTGGTCCCAGGCCTTGGCGAGGATGCTGGCGGGCTCCAGCAACACCCCGAGAATGCCCAGTGCCGGGTCGACCCTGATCGCGAATTCCGGCTCGAGGCGGAAGCGTTCGGCGCCGTAGCCGTGCCGCTCCTTGATCCCGCGTTCGGTGTAGCGCCCGTTGCGGCACATGTCCCACTCGCCGGCGGCGCACGCGAGGCACGGCACAGGATCGGGCCGGCGCACGATCCCGACGACGAGATCGCCGGGCGCAAGCCCGCATCCCGCAGGCGCCGCTTCCACCGCGCCCAGCGATTCATGGCCGAGCACAAGACGCTGCTGACCGGGAGGGGCAGAGCCATATCGCCCGTCGAGGATTTCGCGGTCGGTCCCGCACACGCCGAGCGCCAACGTGCGCACCAGGACGGGCCCGTCCGATTCCGGCGGGTCGGGGATATCCTCGAGCCTCGCCGAACGGGCGACGCCGGGCGAAACGGTGATTGCGCGCATCCTGCCCCTCGATTGGCTTGAACTGGAGTCGCGGCCGGCGCTGTCCGCGATAGAGCACTCGGCGCTTGTGCGGGCCGCCGTCGTCGGGCTTTCCGGCAAACGCCATTGACGACATCTCTACGCTAGAGGCAAAAAAAAGTTCCTGCGGGCGAAACGAAAATCGGGCCGTCCGCGTTATCTTTTTTGTTGTGGGATAATGGAGGCACGGCATGGAGGCCATCGGACGGCGGCGATGGGCAATCGCGGAAGGCTACATTCCCTCCGAAAGCTCTTTTTCCGACCGCGCGCTCATCTCCCACGAGACCGCCTGCATCCTCAACGCCAGCGAGCAGGACGCGCGCGTCGCCATCACCATCTTCTTCGCCAACCGGGAGCCGGTCGGCCCCTACCGCGTGACCATCGCCGCCCGGCGCACGCTGCACTTGCGCTTCAATGATCTCGAGGACCCGCAGCCGATCCCACGCGACACCGACTACGCCTCGGTGTTCGAATCGGACGTTCCGATCATCGTGCAGCACACGCGGCTCGATTCGCGCCGCGCCGAAGTGTCGCTGTTGTCGACCGTTGCCTATGCGGAAGGTTAACCCGGACGTGGGCGATTTTCGGTCAAATTTTCGTTTGCTCGGCGAAGGTAGTTGCGGAACTTTGCGCATGACAATACGTTGCGACCAGAGTCCGTGTTGGTGGAGAGCAAGATATGAAAATTGCGCAGATCGCGCCGCTCATGGAGAGCGTGCCGCCGCGGCTTTATGGCGGCAGTGAGCGAATCGTCTCATATCTCACCGATGAGCTGGTCCGAGCGGGCCATGACGTGACGCTTTTTGCGAGCGGAGACTCGGTTTCCAGCGCGCGTTTGGTGCCGTGCGTGCCGATGGCGCTGCGTCTCGACGCTAACGTGCGCGACCCGATTCCCTATTACATGCTCATGCTCGACCGGGTGCGGGAGCTCGCCGACGAATTCGACATCCTGCACTTCCACATCGACCAGTTTCACTTTCCCCTGTTTCGGCCGATAGCGCAGCGGACCGTGACCACGCTGCATGGCCGGCAGGACCTGCACGATCTCAAGCCGCTCTATGTCGGCTTCAGCGAGATGCCGCTGGTGACGATCTCCAACGCGCAGCGCAAGCCGATCCCGAATGCGAACTTCGTCGCCACCGTCTATCACGGCATCCCCAGCCAATTGCTCAAGCCGAATTACCGGCCCCGCGGCAACTATCTGGCGTTTCTCGGACGCATCTCGCCCGAGAAGCGGCCCGACCGCGCCATCCGAATTGCACGAGCGCTGGAGATCCCGCTCAAGATCGCCGCCAAAGTCGACAAGGTCGACGAAGTCTATTTCCGCGAGAAAATCGTGCCGCTGCTCAATCAACCGGGTGTGGAATTCATCGGCGAGATCGACGAGCGGGCCAAGAGCGATTTCCTGGGCGATGCCGCGGCGCTACTGTTCCCGGTGGACTGGCCGGAGCCGTTCGGATTGTCCATGATCGAGGCGATGGCCTGCGGCACGCCGGTCCTCGCCTTCCGTTGCGGCTCCGTGCCCGAGATCATCGATCACGGGGTCACCGGCTTGATCGTCGGCGCTATGGACGAGGCGATCAGGATGGTGCCGGAGGTGCTCGCGCTCGATCGGCGCGCGGTGCGGCAGCGATTCGACCAGCGCTTTTCCGCTGCGCGTATGGCTAAGGACTATGTTCATGTGTACCGCTCGCTGCTCAAGCGGCCGGCGCTGCCGGAGCGCGAGACTGCCCTGCCGAGACTGCAGCCGGAGCTGGAAAAAGGCATGAACTGACAGGGCTTTCATGGCGAGTGTGGGCGCCGCGCTCCAGAAATTGCCGTTCGAAATTATTCCCGAGGCGCCGTTCTATATTCCGGCGACGGGCCCTGCGACGCGCCCGCGCCGTACCCTCAAGCACGACGATACGTTCCTCGTTCTCGACAGCCACGGTGATGTGGGCGCATCGGCCGGCGGCGCCGACGGGCTCTTTCATTGCGACACGCGTTTTCTCTCGCATCTCGAGCTTTTGCTCAACGGCACCCAGCCGCTGTTGCTCGGCTCCAACGTGCGCGACGACAATACCCAGCTGACCGTCGATCTGACCAATCCCGACGTGTATTTCGATCATCGCCTCGTTCTGCCCAAGGACACCATGCACGTCGTGCGCACGATTTTTCTCTGGCGCGACACGGCCTATCAAAGGCTGGGGATCCAAAACCATGGCGATCGTGCGGTCGATCTACGCCTGACGATGCTGTTCGACAGCGATTTCGCCGACTTGTTCGAGGTGCGCGGCTTGCAGCGGGAACGCCGCGGCGCCAGCGCCCGCCAGGCGGTCCGCCCGGACACGACCGTCCTGAGCTACAAGGGACTGGACGCACAGCTGCGGCAGACGGTGCTGCGCTTCGACCCGCCGCCGGCCGAGATCACGGCGACGACGGCATCGTATCGCCTCACGCTTGCGCCCAAGCAGGTGACGTCGATCTACTGCACCATCGCCTGTGGCGCGCCGGACCCCCCCAAAGCCATGTCTTTCGCCCGCGGCCTGCGCGCGGCCCACCGCAATCGGCGAGCCGTTTCGAGCAACGCCGCCACCGTCGAGACCTCGAACGACCTCCTCAATGAGGTGCTGTGCCGCTCGATGTCCGATCTCTACATGCTAATGACCGGCACGCCGCAGGGACGCTATCCCTACGCCGGCATTCCCTGGTACTCGACCACCTTCGGCCGCGATGGGTTGATCACCGCGCTGCAGATGCTGTGGTTCGATCCGCGCATCGCGCAAGGCGTGCTGCGGCGGCTCGCCGCCTATCAGGCCAAGACGGATGATCCCGCCTCGGACGCGCAACGGGGCAAAATCTTGCACGAAATGCGCGAAGGCGAGATGGCGGCGCTGCACGAGGTGCCCTTCGGCCTCTACTACGGCAGCGTCGATGCGACGCCGCTCTTCGTCATGCTGGCCGGCATTTACGCCGAGCGGACCGGCGACGACGCCATCATTGTCGAGCTGTGGCCCGCGATCGAGGCCGCACTCGCATGGATCGACGGAGCCGGAGATCCCGACGGCGACGGCTTTCTCGAATACTACCGCGCGACCGAGCGCGGTCTCGCCAACCAAGGCTGGAAAGACTCCCAGGATGCGATTTTCCACGCCGACGGCCGCCTGGCGCAGGGTCCGATCGCGCTCGCGGAGGTGCAAGGCTACGTCTACTGCGCCAAGCAGGTGATGGCACGTTGCACCGAACGGCTGGGGTGGAGCGAGCGGGCGCAGCGCCTCAAAGCCGAAGCCGATCAGCTGGCCGAGCGATTCGACGCGAGCTTCTGGTGTCCGGAGCTTGGGACCTACGCGCTCGCGCTCGACGGCGAGAAGGAGCCCTGCCGCGTGCGCAGCTCCAATGCCGGGCAGGTCCTGTTCACCGGCATCGCCAAGCCCGATCGGGCGATCGAGGTGGCGGACGGCCTG
This sequence comes from Hyphomicrobiales bacterium, assembly GCA_019237215.1. Lineage (GTDB taxonomy): Bacteria > Pseudomonadota > Alphaproteobacteria > Rhizobiales > Xanthobacteraceae > VAZQ01. The sequence goes on from JAFAHL010000488.1 coordinate 17,914, forward strand.
CTGCGGCCGCAATTCTTTTCCGGATGGGGCATTCGCACCATCGCCAATACCGAAGCGCGCTACAATCCCATGTCCTATCACAACGGCTCGATCTGGCCGCATGACAATGCGCTGATCGCCCTTGGATTGGCCCGCTATGGGCTCAGGCGTTCGGTCGAGCGCATCTTCAAAGGCTTGTTCGACGCCGCGACCTACATGGAGATGCGGCGATTGCCCGAGCTGTTCTGCGGTTTTCAGCGCAGCCGCGGACGCGGGCCGACCCACTATCCGGTCGCCTGCTCGCCGCAGGCGTGGGCGAGCGCCACGCCGTTCACACTGATCGAGGCCTCGCTCGGGCTGCAATTCGATCCGGCCGCAAACGAAATCCGCCTGCGCAACCCGCGCTTGCCGCCGTTCCTGGATGAACTGATGCTGCGCAATTTGCAGCTCAAGCAATCGAGCGTCGACCTCAAGGTGCGCCGTCACGCCAACGAAGTGTCGGTCGAAATCCTCGAGCGGCGAGGACAGGTGCAGGTCTCGGTCGTGTTCAGCTGACAGTGATCCTGCCGACAGTATCACGAGACGACGCGTATCAGATCGAGGATGTCTCATGTGCCGGAACATCAAGACGCTGCATAACTTCGAACCGCCCGCGACCGAGGAGGAGATCCGCGCCTCCGCGCTGCAGTTCGTCCGCAAGCTAAGCGGATTCACGCAGCCCTCCAAAGCAAACCAAGCCGCTTTCAGCCGCGCGGTGGAGCAGGTGGCGCAGGCGGCGCATGAATTGCTCGACGCGCTCGTGACCGCCGCTGCGCCGCGCGATCGCGAGGTCGAGGCGGCGAAGGCGCGCGCCCGCGCCGCGGATCGTTTCCGCTCGTCCGACGCAAGACGCGGCGCTTAGCCGCAGCGGGCAATCACCGAGCCGATCCAGGCGGCAAGCGTATCCAGCATTTCCTTTTGGACGTCGGCATTCCTTCGTCCTGCGCGCGCCGGCACGTGGAAGGAATGATCGGCATCTTGCATCAGCCGCAACGACGCGCGCTCACCGAGCCGCGCTGTCAACCGCTGAAGCAGCTCGAGGTCGGCGAGCTTGTCGCGGCTTCCTTGCAGAAACAGCATCGGGACCTCAACCGCGAGAAGATGCTCGGCACGCGCGTCCGACGGCCGTCCCGCCGGATGCAGCGGAAAGCCGAGGAAGGCGAGGCCGCGCACGCCCGGGAGGGGGGATGCGGCCTGCGCCTGCGAGGTCATGCGGCCGCCGAAGGACTTGCCCCCGGCGAGGAGGGGAAGTCCCGGTGCAAGCCGCGCCGCTTGCGTGACGGCAGCGCGGACCGTCGCATGCGCAAGGGTGGGAGGGTCGGGCCGCTTGGCGCCTCGTTCCATATACGGGAACTGATAGCGCAGCGTGGCGATGCCGCGCTCAGCGAGCCCCTTCGCAGCGCCATCCATGAATGGGTGGAACATTCCGGCCCCCGCTCCATGGGCGAGGACATAGCAGGCGCGCGCGCTCGGCGGCGCCAACAACAGCCCGCGGACGCTGTGTGCGTCATCGACCGCAATGGTCACAGACGCGACGCCCGACCGGTTCATCGTTCGGTGCGCCCTCACCGTCGGTGGAAAGCTGCGCGAGTTTCGCCTACATTTCCGCAGGCGGACAAGCCACTCGACGCTTGTCCGCGTCGAGTGCCGCGTCTCCCGTTGTGGCCGCAGGACAGCAATGAGCGTGAAAGACTTCGAAATCCTCCGTCGACAGATGCTCGGGGAAATTGCCGCCGGCACATTTCACGTAAGTGATCTGATCGGCAAGGCGGCGCTTGACGAACGCGTGATGGCGGCCATGGCCAAGGTGCCGCGGCACGAGTTCGTACCGGTCGAACTGCAACCCTACGCCTACGCCAACATTCCGCTTCCCATCGGTTTCGAGAAGACGATCTCGCAGCCTTTCATCGTCGCGCTGATGACGGATTTGCTCGATATCGGTGCCGAGGAGACCGTGCTGGAGATCGGCACCGGACTGGGCTACCAGGCCGCGATCCTGGCGCAGCTGGCGCGCAAGGTGTACAGCATCGAAATCATCGAAGAGCTTGCCCGCCAGGCAAAGCAACGACTGCGCCAGCAGGGCTGCACCAACATCGAGCTCAAGATCGCCAACGGCTACCACGGCTGGTCCGAGCACGCGCCGTTCGACAAGGTGATCGTCACCGCGGCTCCCGACCTCATTCCCCCGCCGCTCATCCATCAGTTGAAGGCGGGCGGGAAAATGGTCATCCCTACCGGCCTCCCCGATGCGCAGCAACTCGTCCTCGTTGAAAAGAACGGCAACGGCAAGGTGACGACGAAAGAGATTCTACAGGTGCGGTTCTCGCAGCTCGAGGAGACCGAGCCGGGCACCACATCCAACTGACGTCGTCGGAAAGAGATCGCCATGATGCTCGAATTCACCGTCGGCATAAACACCGCTGGCAAACACGAGAGCGTGACGGTGGCGGCGGAGGATGCGCTGATCGCCGCGCTCAAGGTGAAATGCGAGCGGCCGGATGCCATGATCAACTACGTGCGGCGGCGCAACAGGCGCGGCGATCTGCGTCATCCCCACGGGTCGATCTCCGCCAAGGCCAAGTGATCGCCTAAGTGATCGCCCAAGTGATCGCCTAAGTGACCGCGCGCAGCTGATGGATGAGCGCGATGATCGAAAACATCAGCGCCATCACCCTCGCCACCCACGACATGGCGCGCGCGGTCCGCTTCTATCGCATGCTGGGATTTGAGGTGATCTACGGCGGCCACGACGCCGCGTTTACGAGCTTTCGGGCTGGAACGAGCTATCTCAATCTGATCGCCCAGCCGGCCGAGCGAACGTGGTCTTGGTGGGGACGCGTCATCTTCTACCATTCCGACGTCGACGCGCTGCATGCGAGCGTGATCGCGGCCGGCTATCGCCCGGACACGGCGCCGCGCGATGCCGAATGGGGCGAGCGCTTCTTCCATCTAACCGACCCGGACGGCCACGAGCTCAGCTTCGCCAAGCCGCTGCGGTGAAAGCGAGTGCGGTGATGCGAGAGCGCCGCGACCCTCCGCGGTCATTGCAGGGCTTGACACCGCAAGTCGGGCCTGCCCGACTTGCGGCGCTTCATATTGCGGAACTCGGGCAGGCCCGAGTTCCGTTGCAATCCATCCTCTTGAATGAAGCGCTTCTTTCCGATGGATGCGCATAAGCGCGTCTACGCGCGTCTTCCGACGCGCTATGCCCGCGCATGACGAGTCGAAGAGAACTGCGCTCGGTATAGGATGGCCCCACGGCCGAGTTGACGCGGCATTGCGGCGTTGTGAAGCTAGTCTGGAATCGCCGAAAGCCGCCCGCGATGACCGACATCGACCAAAAACCGCGACCCGAAGAAATAAGCTTCAGCTTCATCGGCAAGCCCCTCGTGCGCAAGGAGGACGCGCGGCTCATCACTGGCCACGGCCGCTTCAGCGACGATTTCAGCGTCGACGGCCAAGCCTGCGCGGTGATGCTGCGCTCCTCGCATGCGCACGCGCGCATCCTCGGTATCGATGCGAGGCGGGCCACGGCGATGCCCGGGGTGCTCGGCGTCTTCACCGGCGCCGACTGCCTCGCCGACGGGCTTGGCGCCATTCCGCACGATCCGCTGCCCAAGACCAAATACGACATGAAGCTGCAGGCCGCGGGCGGCGGGGCGCTCTTCATCGGCCCGCACCTGCTCTTGCCTGCCGACAAGGCGCGCCATGTGGGCGAGGCGGTGGCGATGGTGGTGGCGGAGACGGTGGCACAAGCGCTCGACGCGGCAGAATGCATCGGCGTCGACTACGACGTCCTGCCGGGCGTCTACCATTCGCAAGACGCCATGCAGCCGGGCGCGCCCGCGGTTTGGAGCGAGGTGGCGGATAACGTTGCGGTTGATACCTCCTTCGGCGATCGCGAGGCGACCGATGAAGCGTTTGCGCGCGCCGATCGCGTCGTGGCCATGGACTTCCACATCGATCGCGTCACCGGCGTACCGCTTGAACCGCGCTCCGCGCTGGGTGAGTACGACGCAGGAAGCGGGCGCTACACGCTCCATGCCGGCAGCGGCGGCGCGGTGCGGCAGAAGCGCGAGCTTGCCGCCGTGCTCGGCATCGCTCCGGAGCAGCTGCGCGTCCTCTCCTACGACGTCGGCGGCAATTTCGGCACGCGCAACCGCGCGTTCGTCGAGTTCGGCCTGGTGCTGTGGGCCGCGCGCAAGCTCGGCCGTCCAGTCAAGTTCACCGCCACCCGCTCCGAGGCGTTCCTCAGCGACTATCAGGGACGCGACCTCGTCACCAAGGTGGAGCTGGCGCTCGCGCGGGACGGCCGCTTCCTCGCCCTGCGCGCGACCAACATCAGCAATGTGGGCGCGCGCTGCGTGTCGCTCTCGCCGCTTTCCAAGGGCGCCGGCCTGATCGTGGGGTCCTACGCCATCCCCTGCGCCACGCTGCGCGCGATGGCGGTCTATACCAATACCATGCCGACCAACGCCTATCGCAGCTCCGGGCGGCCGGAGGTGACATTCGCGATCGAGCGGCTCGTCGACACCGCGGCGGAGCGACTGGGCGTCGATCGCATCGAGCTTCGCCGCAAGAACCTCATCGATCCCGGAGCGATGCCTTACCGCAACGCCGTCGGCATGACCTACGACAGCGGGCGCTACCAGGACAACATGGACTGGGCGATGAATATCGCCGACTGGAAAGGTTTCGATTCGCGTCGCCGCGCGGCCGCAAAACGGGGCAAGCTTCTCGGCCGCGGGCTTGCGAACTATGTCGAATCCTCGATCGGCGCGCCCAACGAGCAGGCGCGCATCAGCGTGCGCGCGGAGGGACGCGTGGACGTCGTCATCGGCACGCAGCCGAGCGGCCAAGGCCACGAGACGAGTTTCGCGCAGGTCATATCCGATCTTCTGCGCGTGCCGGTCGAGAGCGTGCGCATCATCCTCGGCGACACCGACGTGGTGCGCGTGGGCGGCGGTTCGCATTCGGGCCGCTCCATGCGCCATGCCGCAACCGTGTTCGCGAAGGCGCTTCCCGAGCTCGTCGCCAAGGGTAGACAAGTCGCGGCCGTGGTCCTGGGGTCGACGCCGGATCAGATCGAATTCAACGACGGCAGGTTCAGCGCGCGCGAGACCAACCGCACTTTCGACTTTCTCGAGCTCGCCAAGGAGGCGGCGCGACACGAGCTTCCGCACGAGCTCGCGGGCGGCATCGCGGTGGTCACCAACAACGAGATGCACGATCCGGTGTTTCCCAACGGCTGCGCCGTGTGCGAGGTCGAGGTCGATCCCGACACCGGTGCGGTCGAGCTCACCCGCTATTCGTCCGTCGACGACGTCGGGCGCTGCATCAACCCGTTGATCGTGCATGGCCAGACCCATGGCGCGATCGCGCAAGGCGTCGGGCAGGCCTTGTGGGAGCAATGCTACGTCGAGCGCGACAGCGGCCAGCCGCTGATCGGTTCGCTCATGGACTATGGGTTGCCGCGCGCGGATACGCTACCGCCGTTCGCGACCGAAATCGCCGAGGTGCTTTCGCCCACCAATCCGCTCGGCATCAAGGCGGGCGGCGAAGGCGGCACCACGGCGGCGCCGGCGGTGATCATCAGCGCGATCGTCGACGCGCTGCGCGACTTCGGCGTGCGCGACATCAAGATGCCGGCAACGCCCTACAACATCTGGAAGACGATGCAGGACGCCAAGGCGGCTGGAAGAATCGGGAAGAAATGATGTTACGCCGTCATTGCGAGGCGCCGCAGCCTGCGCGGGCTGCGTGCGGGACCCGCAATGACGGGCGGGATCGCGTCGCTAGGGCGAGCGGATCGGAAAATCGTACGCCGGGGCGCCAGCGGATCCGGCGTAGGAAAAGTGCCACCATTCATGATCGTAATTTGCAAAGCCTTGTTTGCGCATGGCCGCGAGCAGCAGCTTGCGCCAGCGCCGCGGTTCGGCGCCGATGGCGGCGCTCGCGGTGTAGCTCGCACCATCGAAGCAGTCGAAACTCGTGCCCATGTCGACGGCGTTGTCGGGACTGCGCTGCGCGAGCGCCGCGGTGCAAGGCCCATAGGCGGCCTTCGGATCGAAGGCCGCTGCCGGCGCCGTCCCAGCCCGCATCAGCGTGAGATCGATTGTGGTCCCAGCCGAATGCCGCGATCGCGACGCGATGTAGCCCGCCCGCAACAACGAACTCTTTGGAAGTTTCGGGAAGAATCGCTTGGTGGCGGCCTCGGAACGGCCGTCGTTGACCCACGCCGCCATGGCGCGCACGGCGCGTGTCGGCCGGTAGCAATCGTAAACCTTGAGCGAGAG
>JAFAHL010000499.1 GCA_019237215.1 Hyphomicrobiales bacterium
CCTTGAGCCGCGGCGCCTGTCGGCGAGCTTTCACGGCCGCGACCTGTTCGCGCCGGTCGCAGCCATGCTGGCGCGCGGCGAGCCGCCCCCAGGCCGGCCGCGCAAGGACGATGCGGATCGCCGGAGAGACTGGCCCGACGACCTCGCCGAAATCGTCTACGTCGACCATTTCGGCAATGCCATGACCGGCTTGCGGGCGGCGACGCTGGCGGCCAACGCCAAGCTCGCCGCCGCGGGGCGCGTGCTCGAGCGCGCAGGGACGTTCGGCGATCGCCCGCCCGGCGCGCCCTTCTGGTACGAGAATTCGAACGGACTTGCCGAGATCGCGGTCAACCAGGGTCGCGCGGACCGCGATCTTGGGCTTGCAATCGGCAGTCCGGTCAAAATCGCCGTTTAGCTCGAGGGTTGAAGTGCGGCCTGATCTGCGCTCGTGCCGGCGAGGAGACATCCGGCGACGCGCCCTCGCGGCCGCCGGCCCCCGACGGGCCGCGCCCACGCGGTTTGACCCGACGCTGCCGCCTTTTTTGTTTCCGGCACGGCCAAAACCGTGAACCGGAAGGGGCGCTCGCAACACTAAGTCTGTAGTGCGTCCCCCTGAACTGGCCCTGCGTGACCCTATGACCGCGATACTTTCCCCCGAGCTGCTCTGGTTGGCGACTGCCTTCCTCATGCTGATGGCCGCATTTCTGGCCGCAGCCGCGGAGTAAGGCGACCAATCCAGCGGCTTGGGCCGTCAGTATGCGTTCCCTGCGCGTTTGCGTTGAGGAGGGCATTCCATGATTTCTCGACCCGCGATGCCGACCGTTCCGCCCCACCGGGGCGCCTTCAGGGCCCGCCGCGACTGGCTGATCACCACGCTGGCGACCTCCATCACCGTGCTCACGGCTGCGATCGCCATTCTGGTTGCGGCGGCGGCGGCGGTGGTCATCACCATCACCTGACGCCGCCCACTCGCGCCGATCACACCGGGACCCCCTCGGTTCGTCATTCCGGCCGAGCCGCGATAGCGGCGCGGGCTAGAGCGCCTTTTGTGCTTGAGGTGCATTCGCGCCGCGTAGTCGGCGTGCTTCCCCTCCCCAACCAAACCCCGGCCTGCCGGGGTTTGGTCGCTTTAAGATTTGCCGGAAGCGGGCAAGCCCGCAGCCGGCTCTGGGGAGGGGTTGGGGGTGGGGGTCGCGCGGTTCCTCACGAGTGGCGCAATCATCGTTTCACCGCACCACCCCCTCCCCACCCTCCCCCACAAGGGGGGAGGGAGCCAGACCGAGTTCGTCGCCCGCGCTCAACCCACTTCACGCAACGCCCCTCATTCGAGCGTGGAGCCGCCCTCGCCGAGCAGCCCGCGCGCGCGCTCCAGGATATCGACGACCTCGCCGAACGGTCCCGGCTCCACCGCGATATCGTGCCTATGGGTCTTGCGGTCCCGTATGACGCGATCGCGCGCCGCCACCAGGCCCGCCCGATCGATGCCGGTCGCGATGATTTCGGCCGCGAGCGCGTCGCTCACCGGCCCGAGGATTCCGATAACGTCATCTTCCGACAGCTCAGCCATGGGACGCGTCTCCTCTCACCCGGTCGGATTTCACTCGGCAGGGGCCGCCTTGGCCGCGGCCGGGGCTTTGCGCGCGGCACGCCATTCCTCGAAACGGCGAACCACGACGAAGAACGACGGCACGAACAGCACGGCAAGACAGGTCGAGGCGAGCATGCCGCTGAACACGGCGATGCCGATCGACTTGCGCGAATTGGCGCCGGCGCCGGTTGCGAGCACCAGCGGCACCACCCCGAGGATGAAGGCGAACGAGGTCATGAGGATCGGACGGAAGCGGGCGCGCGCCGCCTCCAGCGCCGCCTCGATGATCGGCTTGCCGTCGAATATGCGCCGCTCGCGCGCCACTTCAACGATCAAGATCGCGTTCTTGGCCGAGAGCGCGATCAGCAGCACGAGACCGATCTGCGTGTAGAGGTTGTTGTCGAGGCCAAGCCCCCTGAGCGCGACCACCGGCCCCACCAGCGAGAGCGGCACCGCCAGCAGCACCGCGATCGGCATGAACCAGCTCTCGTACTGGCCCGCCAGCACGAGATAGACCAGCAGCATGGCGAACGCGAAGATGTAGTAGATCTGGTTGCCGACGAGCTTTTCCTGATATGACATCGCGGTCCATTCGTAGCCGATGCCGGGGGGCGAAGCCTTGTCGGCGATCTGCTCCATCAGGTCCATCGCCTGGCCGGAACTAAAACCCGCCGCCGGCAATCCCATCACCGTCGACGACGGATAGAAGTTGTAGAGGCTCAGCAACGACGGCCCGACGATTGGGGTGATGTGAATCATGGTCCCAATCGGGATGATGGCGCCCTGTTTGTTGCGCACCGGAAGCTGCTCGATGTCCTGCTGGCGCAGGCGGAAGCGCGAATCCGCCTGCACATAGACCTGGAAGACGCGGCCGAATTTGTTGAACTGGTCGACATAGCTCGAGCCAAGATAGGCCCCGAGCGTCGCGAACACGTCGTCGATCGACACCTGCAGCGTCTCGGCCTTGGCTCGGTCCACCTCGACCTTGAGCTGCGGCACGGTCGAGCGGAACGAGCTCGTCACCCGCTGCAATCCGCTTTGCGTTTGGGCGTCCTTGATCACGGTATTCGTCGTGGTCTGCAACTTGGTGAGATCGAAGCTGCCGTCGCGCAGCTCGAGCTGCATGGCAAAGCCTGCGGCATTGCCGATGCCCTGGATCGGCGGCGGCGGGAACACCACGATGCGCGCCTGCTCGATCGCGGCGAAATCGCGATTGAATTGCTGGAACAGCGAACGCAAGTCCTCGCCCTTGCCGCGCTCGCTCCAGTCCTTGAGCACGACATAAGCGACGCCGGCATTGGCCAGCGTCGAATTGTTGTCGAGCGCCGAGACGCCGGAAATCGCGATCACGTTGGCGACCGCGGGATTTTTGCCGGCGATTTCGCTGACCTGATCGAGCACGCGCTTGGTGCGCACGAGCGACGCGCCGTCCGGCAATTGCACCGTCACCAGCACGTAGCCCTGGTCTTCTATTGGGAGAAACCCGGTCGCCACGCGCGAAAGGCCATAGCTGGCGACACCGATGATGATCAGCGCGATCACGCACATGAGGGAGCTGCGCGCGATCATGCCGGCGATCAACCGCGCATAGACGCGCTCGAAGGGATCATAGACCGCGTTGAATGCGCGGAAGAAAAAATTGCGCTGGCTCGGCGCAACGGCGGGCCGCAGCCACAGCGCGCATTGGGTCGGCTTGAGCGTGGCGGCGTTGATGGCGCTGAGCAACGCGGTGGCGGCGATCACCAGCGCAAACTGCGCGAACATCTTGCCGGTGAGCCCCGGGATGAAGGCGGCCGGCAGGAATACCGACATCAGCACGAGGGTGATGCCGATGATCGGGCCAAACAGCTCGCTCATCGCCTGGATCGCCGCCTCCTTCGGCGGGGTGCCGCGGTCGATGTGATGGGCGGCGCCTTCGACGACGACGATGGCGTCGTCGACGACGATGCCGATCGCCAGCACGATCGCGAACAGCGTCGAGAGGTTGACGGTGAAGCCGAGCGCCGCCATGGCGGCGAACGCGCCGATGATGGTGACCGGCACCGTGGTCATGGGCACCAGCATGGCCCGCCAGTCCTGCAGGAACACCACGATCACGATCAACACCAGGATCGCCGCCTCGAACAGCGTCTTCCACACTTCCTTGATGGACTCGCGCACGAAGACGGTGGTGTCGAAGGGAATGCTGTAGACAAGGCCCGGCGGAAAGCTTTTCGCGAGCTGCTCCATCTTCTTGGCGACTTCGCCCGCCACGTCGAGCGCGTTCGCCTCCAGCGTCTGATAAATGCCGATGCCCGCCGCGGGCTTGCCGTTGAGCGTGAAGACCTGGCTGTAGGTCTGCGCGCCCAGCTCGACCCGGCCGACGTCGCGCACGTGGACCATTTGCCCGTTCGCTTCGGTCTTGACCACGACGTTCTCGAACTGGCTGATATCGTCGAAGCGGCCGGCTATGTCGAGGGTGTACTGAAAAGCTTGCGTGTTCGGCCCCGGCGGCATCCCGAGCTGGCCGGCGGTGACTTGCTGGTTCTGGCCTTTGAGCGCGTTGACGACGTCCTCGGTCGTGAGCGAACGCGCATAAAGCTTGTTGGGGTCGAGC